>JACRCB010000092.1 GCA_016219165.1 Deltaproteobacteria bacterium
AAGGTTCTCCCCCAAACCCTTTTCCAAAGACTTTCAGTTATAGGTGGCTGTCCCACCCGCTTATTTTTGTCAATAAATTCATATGGTCTTTCGGTTAGGATGGGGCAGCCACCTATAGTAACTGAAAATTTTTGAAGAGAGTTTGAGAGAAACTTTTTATAAAAAGTTTCTCTCAAAAGAATTAATCAGAGGTTCCTTAAGATAGTCCTTGCCCGCGCCTGCGAGATACCAGCCGTTTACGAATTCCTCTTCCCAGACCCGTTTGAGTTCCCTCAGGGCCTCATCCGGGGGAATCCCCCCCTCCATCCGCGCCCTGAAAATCTCGACGGTCTCCTTTGTGTGCCTTTGGTGGGGGGAGACCCTGAGCGCCCCGACCCCCGCCTCTTTAAGGTCATCTATGAACTCTATGAGTGTAAGGGGCCTTGCGCTCAATATCGATGTGCCGTTTATTGCAAAGATTTTTTATCCTTTAAGCGTTTTAAGTTCCATCCCGTCCGGGTAGAGGGCGCAGTGGCGGCGGCAATTGGTTTTATTCAACCCGTATGCCCTCGATGTATAACATCTCCACGAGAAGGCGAGCGGGAGTTTCCCGTGGGCGAATACCTCCGCCATGACGCCGGTATTCCCGATATTGTATCTTATCGATTCCCTTGGAAGCTCTACCGGGAATGTTATCCTCCTTACCCCGGCGCCCTTGAGGAATTCTACCGCCTCCTTGTTGTAGGTCTCTATGTGCGGGCCGGCAAAGACCTCTTTTGTCGAGGCGGCTGCAATGTTCAGGGCCGATATGTCGTTTGCCTCGAGGGGGAAGGGGAGTCCGGCAATCTCCCTTGTAAGGTTGAGTTCCTCTTCGTTGGATATGAGGGCGAGGGAGGAGGCCGCGACTTTTTTCCCCGCCTTTTCGAGGGCCCTTCCGATAGTCTCTATGTCTTTGGGTTTCAGGCCGTTTTTCTTGCTGCATACGACCTCGCCGAGATAGACCATGTCCACGGCCATGGACGAGGCCTCTTCATAAAATCTGAATATCGAGTCTTTTTTCCACTCAAACAATATGGGGCCGAGAGTGAGTTCCAATTTCTTCCGCCTCCTCGATAGAGGTAAACAGTGTATCGATAAAGATTATATCAATAAATGGTATATCAATAAATAGTATATCAGGGGGTTCTGGAAAACAAGTTCTTTTAGTGTGTAAAAGACAGGCCTAAATCGCCGGGATTTACGGATAAAGGAAGCGGAGGTCATTAAGGGGGGTTAAAGTTGACAAAACCCGGTAGTTTTGTTATTGGTATCCTCGGGATATGAGGTTTAAGCCGGGTATAGTCATAACGGTGCTTGCCGTTCTCTCCGTTTGGTCACTCTTCCTTATACCCAGGGATGAGTCCGGCCGCGGGACAAGCCTTGCGCAGGAGAGAAAGGTTTTCTACCTCAGGCCGGGCTATCTGAAATACGACCAGTACGGCCAGATAGACCCCACCCCGGATGTAACCCCCTTAAATTACCTTCCCAAAGACAAATTCGGCTTCGTGGACTGGGCAAAGGCGCTCAGAGACGGCGTTATAACGCCGAAGGATTCCCTCGCAGGAGAGGAAGAATACACGGTCCTCTTTGAGGAAGACGTCCTGATTAAGGCTAAACTTGACTTCATGCCGGACGTAATCTTTCCACATTCCGCGCATAACCGGTGGCTTCGGTGCGGGATATGCCATCCCGGGATATTCGCAATGGAGGCCGGGGCCTCGGATATATCGATGCTCAAAATCTGGAAAGGGGAGTTTTGCGGCAGGTGCCACGATAAGATAGCCTTCCCCATAAGAAATTGTTTCAGATGCCATTCGGTGCCGAAAAAGTATTGAACGGCCGGACGGAAATATCATCAAAGGCTTCCATCTACTTTTCGACGTAACATCCGAAGGTCTGGTTTGTGCCTTCGAATGTTTCGATGACCCTTTGGGTCCAGGCGTCTTTTAATTTAAAGCCGTCCCGGTCCCCGCGATAGGAATCGACCGCCTCCCTTAAGACCCTCGTAACCGCGCCGACATAACTCTTTGTCCTTTGCCTGCCCTCTATCTTGAGCGCGCTTACCCCCGCCTCTATGAGGGAAGGCAAGATGGGGAGGGCGTTGAGGGATTCGGGGTCTTCCATGGCATAGGAGGTTTTGCCGTCCGGCATCAGGTAGCGGCCCTTGCAGCAGGTTGGATACGGCGATTGTTCGCCCTTTTTTAGTTCGTTTAAGAGGACGTTATTGAGGGATATAGTAAGCCTTCCGTCGGGCGTGTTTTCGAACCTCACGAACCTCGACGGGCTGCATGCGCCCTCCGAGTTTGTTGAGGCGCCCGTGGTAAAACTCGAAAGGAAACACCTCCCCTCCACGTTTATGCAAAGCCCTCCCAGGACGAAGACCTCGAGTTCGCAGTCGGTCTTTTCATGGAGTTCTTTTATCTCGCCGATAGTGAGGACCCTCGGGAGTATCACACGCTTTATCCGGAAGTGTTTTTTGTAGAAGTTTATGCTTTCGTAATTGGACGAACTCGCCTGAACGCTCAGGTGGATGTTTATATCCGGGTATCTCTTCCTCGCGTAGGAGAGCACCCCTAAATCCGCCAGTATCAGGGCGTCCGCCCCGATACGAACCGCCCTGTCCACGGAGTCCCGCCACTTCGAGAAGTTATCCCTCTGGGGGAAGGTGTTCACGGCGAGGTAGATTTTTTTCCCTTTCGAACGCACAAAACTTATGGCGTTTGAGAGTTCTCCGGGCGTGAAGTTCAGGCCCTCGAAGTTCCTTGCGTTCGTTGCGTCATTGAATCCGAGATAGACCGTATCCGCGCCGTTTTCTATCGCGGCCTTAAGCGAGGCGAGGTTGCCTGCAGGCGCCACTATTTCGACTTTTTCCGGCATTGGCAATAAGGTTTTCGCGAAAAACCCGGCACCCATATAAGGGCGTCCCTCTTGAAAGAGGGGATTGCCGGGGTTTTCATTCAGGGAAATTCTGATTAAATGCTTTTTGGGGGAAACCTTTCTGTAGAAAGGTTTCCCCCAAACCCCTTTCCAAAGATTTTCAGTTATAGGTGGCTGCCCCACCCGCTTATTTTTGTCAATAAATTCATATGGTTTTTCGGTTAGGGTGGGGCAGCCACCTATAGTAACTGAAAATTTTTGAAGAGAGTTTGAGAGAAACTTTTTATAAAAAGTTTCTCTCAAAAGAATTAATCAGAGTTTCCCTAAAACAACATGCCGGCGCCCACCCTCTTTATATCCGCCTCCACCATAATCCTCACAAGTTCCTCGAAAGAGGTTTTTGCCTTCCATCCGAGTTTTTTTCTTGCCTTCCGGGGATTGCCGAGTAAGGATTCCACCTCTGCGGGCCTGAAAAATTCGGGAGAGACCGTAACGCGCACCTTTTTTTTGGAGCGGTCGAGCCCCCTTGTCTTGACCCCCGTACCCTCCCACGCTATCTCTATGCCGGCGATACCGAATGCGAGCTGAACGAATTCCCGCACGCTCCTGCTCTCCCCCGTCGCAATCACATAGTCGTCCGGGTCTTTCTGCTGGAGCATGAGCCACATCGCCTCGACATACTCCTTTGCATAGCCCCAGTCCCTCCGGCTTTCGAGGTTCCCGAGCGCAATAGTCTCCTGCAAACCGTGTTTAATCCTTGCCACCCCGTTTGTGACCTTGCGGGTTACGAACTCAAGCCCCCTGAAGGGGGATTCGTGGTTAAAGAGTATCCCTGAACAGCAGTAAAGGTTATACGCCTCCCTGTAGTTTACGGTCGTCCAGTGGCCGAAAAGTTTGGCAATGGCGTAGGGGCTTCGCGGATGGAACGGGGTTTTTTCATCCTGCGCCGCCGCCTGAACCTTTCCGAAGAGTTCGGATGAGGAGGCCTGATAGAACTTCGTGGAAGGGCTAAAGTGCCTTACCGCATCGAGTATTGTCAAGACCCCGAGGGCGTCGACCTGCGCGGTTAAAAAGGGCTGGTCAAAGGATGTCTTAACGAAACTCTGCGCCGCCAGGTTGTAGAGTTCATCGGGCCGGATTTCCTTTATTACGTCCATTACATTTGTATATTCGAGGAGGTCCATGTATATGTGCTTAATGCGGCCCTCAACCCCCATCTCCTTGAGCCTCCACGAGGTGGAGTCCCCGCTTCTTCTGTCCGCGCCGATGACCTCATATCCTCTTTCGAGGAGAAAACCCGCCAGATAAGCGCCGTCCTGGCCCCTTATGCCGGTTATGAGCGCCTTCTTCCTTGCCATTTATCCTCCTCTTATATGCCTCCGAGGCCCATCTGCCTAAGCCTGCTGAAACGAGCGTACTATAGCATATCCATTCCATTTTATAAACCGTTGAGGAAAAAAATAATGACGGATACCGCTCACGCGCCAACGCCCATGGCGCGGCTTAAGGCCTTTTCAACCTTCAAGGAGAACTCTTTCTCCGTGACGGCGGAGCGGAGGCCCTTCAAATACCCCTCGATGAACCACCTCATGTCCTCCTTGACAGGGCTTTTTTCCATATCGCGGATGAAAGGGGCGAGGTCATTTGCGGCATCGGATAAACTCGCATTGCGCATAGGCCTGCCCGAGTCCATATTGAGGAAATAAAAACCCGCACCCTTATTTTTAACGAAGATGTTGTCCCAGTCAAGCGCCCCGTGGAACCACCCTCTCCTGTGCATCCTGCCCACCTCGGCCCCGAGGGAGTGGAAAAACGCCCTCCTCTCTTCCCCGGTCATCGCCAGAACCGCGGCCCTGGAAAAATCGTTAAGCCTTACGCCGTCATTCATACACTCGCTTATGACGTAACTTCGTTTGGGGATAAGAAACCCCCTCTCCTCCATGTATGCAACGGCCCTCGGCATATTCACTTCCCTCAGTTCCGCCATGTAACTTTTCTTCCACTGCGCCCTTGCCCCCGAAGGATTCCGGAAACGCCCGTTCGCGCCGTAACGCCTAAGTTCGAATCGCCCGCCCCCCTTTATCTTTACAATGCCTTCCGCCACACTGCCTCCGTCCTTAAGTATACGGGCGCCGCTGCCGTTTAAGAACCTGTCGGGAAAGCTCAAGAGCTCCTTAATCCCCGGCACGGCACAGAGGCTCTTCCTCTTATAGACCTCGAGGGCGCCGTCTTGGGCGTGCTCGAAGACCTTGTTTGTCCTCATGCACCTTTTAACCCTTTTGCTGAAGACCTTCGATGCGATGGAAAGTGTCTTATTTTCTATCATTTCGATAACGCCCCTTAAGTCCTCTCTTTTTTCGATCAGCCCCCTTGAGTAGAGTTTAAAGAAATAAAACTTAAGCGAACTCTCCACGTTTGAAATAAAATTCAGGTTCAGGAAAACGAGATTCTCCCACCTCTCGCGCAAAAGAAAGGGGGATTTCATCCGCACCTTCTGAAGGTCCAGAAGGTAGAAGCCGTACCGGCCGTTATCCCTTCTTACAAGGATATTGCCCAGATGGGGGTCCCTGTGCACAACACCTTTGTCGTGCATGGAACGGAAGAACGCGGCGAAGTCCCGGATAAACTCCTTCTTTTCCTTCCTCGAGAACTTTCCGGAGAAATTGGCAAAGAAGAAATCTTTGAGCGTCTGGCTCTTCTTAACCCCCCTTGTTATTATAAACTCCTCCGAGATAAATACATTTTCCCTTATCGCCCCGTAGCCTACGACGGAAGACACGGGGACCGCGATATTGTCAAGTTCCATCGCGGCCGAAAACTCGTTTTTCAACCCCTTGAGTCCCAGCGCGCAGGCAAGGCCTTGAAAGAAATTATAGCGCGCGTGTTTTACATAGAAGCACTCCCCGCGGTACGGAACCCTCCAGACCTCTCTCTTTATTCCTATCCTTCTGACGCAGGTCCCCTTATTACGATAAAAGGCCTCCATAACGCCCTCTACGGTGCCAGGCGTAACCGAGGCCGGGGTCTTCCAGCGAATCTTATTATTTATATCTTCAGCCATATATTTTTAAAAAACACCGTGCCACTTGACACTCTTCACAACCCTTTTCTTCTCCGCGTGTGTCTTCGCGGCCCTTCTCTTTATCTCCGCGATATCTATCTTTCCCCTTACGCCGCCGGATAAAGCCGCCATG
>JACRCB010000093.1 GCA_016219165.1 Deltaproteobacteria bacterium
ACCCATCCGAAAAGGATGGGTCGGATGGGCGTTTTTCAGCAGCCTGCTAAATCAATTGAGAGGGGAAAGATAAGGGGCAGGTAACATGCCGGGAAGGATTGCGCAATAAGGGGATTCTTATCCCCTCAGGAGTTCGAGAAGCCTATCCGCACTGGTTACCGGCGGCTGGCAGGCGCCCCCGGCGCAGACATAGGCCGCCGCCTTTCCATCAATTGATTTGAATCCCTTAAGCTCCGGAAGAAGGGAGGCGATGTATGGGGATTCTTCGCCCTCCGGCTTGAATATAACGGTCTTATTCGGGATGAATTCGTTCCTCAACGCGGACATCATCTTTTTTGTATCCTCTTTTCCCTGACCCCCCGCAACCACCACGTGGTAGGATGGGCCCAAGGCGAAGTCCACCGCGCTCAAAAACGCGGTGTGCATAGACGGATACCGGATGACCTTATCTGAAAATGCGCGTGAGAGCGTATCGGCCATGCCGGCAAACTCGCTTCTGCCGGTGATGGACGCAATCCGAAGGAGATTCGCCATGGCCAATGAATTCCCCGAAGGGATTGCGTGGTCAAGGCTCTCTTTCTGACGGAATAACAACTCCTCCCCTTCTCTATCGGCGAAATAGAAGGCGCCCTTGTCGGAGTCCCAGAACCTGCCGGTCATCAGATTGTTGAGTTCAAGCGCCCGTTTTAGATAGCCCGCCTCAAAGGTCGCTTCAAAGAGTTCAAGAAGCCCCATTGTAAGACAGGCATAGTCGTTCAGGTTGCCCGCTATCGCCGCGTCCCCGTCTCTAAACCGGTGGAGGAGCGCGCCCCCGGCAAATAGATTATCGAGGATAAATCCCGCCGCCTTTTTTGCGCCGTCGCGGTAGACAGGGCTGTCGAAGACCTTTCCGGCCATTGAAAGAGCGGCAATCATGAGGCCGTTCCAGTCCGTGAGTATCTTATCGTCCTTGTACGGACGGACGCGGGCGCCCCTGAAGGAAAAAAGCCTCTCCCTGAGTCCCGAGACCCTTCGCTCAAACTCCGCAAGGGGAATCTTAAATCCCGCCGCGAGGGTCTCGGGGGTTTTCAGCATATGCAGGATATTCTCCCCTCTTTTTTCTCCGGCCGCCTCGTCGGAAAAGTTTCCGCCCTTGCGCACGTTAAAAACCTTTATCATAAAATCGGCCTCGCTGCCGAGGACCTCCTTAATCTCCTCTTCCTTCCATAGATAGAACTTGCCCTCCCTACCTTCGCTGTCCGCGTCCTCCGCCGAGTAAAAACCTCCGCCGGGGGACGTCATATCCCGCAGCACATAGGCCAATATCTCTTTTGCGGTCTTTTCGAAAAGCCTGTTTTTTGTAACCTGGTATGCCTCCGTGTACGCGATGGAGAGGAGGGCCTGGTCATAGAGCATCTTTTCGAAGTGGGGGACGAGCCACTCCCTGTCGGTGGAATAACGGTGGAAGCCGAAACCCACGTGGTCGTATATGCCGCCAAGACGCATGGACGTAAGCGTTTTTTCCGCCATCCTGAGGGCCTGCCTGGAGCCCGTTCTCTTGAAGTAACGGAGAAGGAATGTCAGGTTGTGGGGGGCCGGGAACTTAGGCGAAACTCCGAAACCTCCGTACGAATGGTCGAAGTTCTCAGTTAGTTCCATGTACGCGGCATTTATTGTAACGAGGCCGGAAGGGCTGCCGGGCTCCGCTGCCGCCGCCCCTTTGAGGACCGAGGCAATCTTCTCGGCGGACTTAATGACCTCTCCTTTCTCTTTTCTCCAGAGTTCCTTCATGCCCCATATGAGTTCGAGCATGCCGGTCAGTCCGGAATGGCTCTCCTTCGGGATGTATGTCGCGGCGAAAAAGGGTTTCTTCTCCGGCGTCATTATTATATTGAGGGGCCATCCCGCGGCTCCCGTGAGCAACTCCGAGGCGGCAACGAGGACATTGTCGATATCGGGCCTTTCTTCCCTGTCTACCTTCACCGGGATAAAGGCCTCGTTCAGGCGCTCCGCAACTTGAGGGTCGTCGTAGGACTCCTGCTCCATCACATGGCACCAGTGGCAACTCGAATATCCGGAGGACACGAATACGGGTTTGTCTTCCCTCTTTGCCCTTTCAAACGCCTCCTCTCCCCACGGATGCCAGTCAACCGGGTTGTAGGCGTGCTGCAAGAGATAGGGGCTCTTTTCTTTGATGAGCCTGTTGGGTCTTCTGCGGCGCGCCTGCGTCGACGCCTCGCGGCGCGCCTTTTTGCCGCCGTATTCCATGGATGTCCCCGCTCCTAAAGACGCGTTAGACCTTGTCCGCCCTTGCGGATGATGTTTTCCTTCAGGCAGAAGTCCTGCCTCTATTGGAAATTATAGCCCAACTGCGCGCAATTACAATAAAGGAGGGCATCGCTTCGAGGAGCGGGGATTACGTCACTTATATATTATCTTAAACGCAAGTATTACGGACAGGAGCGCAAACGTCACTATGTTGGCGAGTATTACCGGAAGGGAATCAATCAGGAACCCGTAACCTATCCAGACAAGGATGCCGGCGGAAAGGAGCGTCAACATCCCGAAGGAAAAATCCCCGGTCGACCTCGTCCTCCATGTTTTGAGCACCTGCGGGAGGAAGGATACGGTTGTGAGGGCGCCGGCAACCAAACCCAACAGCGTTGTTGAATTCATTTCAAACCGGGCTCCTGTCGAGAGTTCTGTACTGTATCGCCTCCGCGACGTGGTGGGGGAGGATTTTTTCGCTTCCTTCAAGGTCCGCTATCGTCCTTCCCACCTTGAGTATCCTCGTGTATGCCCTCGCGGAAAGCCCGAGTTTTTCCATCGCCGATTCAAGAAGCCTCAGGCAATCCCCGGTGACCTCGCAGTATTTCTTTATCTGCCTCGAGCTCATCCTGCTGTTCGAGAATATTCGTGTTCCGCCAAACCTCTCCCGCTGTATATCCCTCGCCGCGTCCACCCTCTTTTTTATCTCTTCGGACGCTACCCCCCTCCTTTTGCCGTCAAGTTCCGTAAACCTTACCCTCGGCACATCGCAATGTATGTCTATGCGGTCAAGGAGCGGCCCCGAGAGTTTGCTCCTGTAGCGCCGCACCATCATAGGCGTGCATGTGCATTCCTTTTTCTGGTCCCCTAAATATCCGCAGGGGCATGGGTTCATCGCGCAGACGAGCATGAAACTCGAAGGATATGTAACGGAAACGAGCGCCCTCGATATGGTCACAACCCCGTCCTCAATGGGCTGGCGCAGGACCTCAAGGACGTTCTTTTTGAACTCGGGCAGTTCGTCGAGAAAGAGAACGCCGTTATGGGCAAGACTTACCTCCCCTGGCCTTGGAACATGGCCCCCCCCTATAAGGCCCGCATCCGATATCGTATGGTGGGGGGAGCGGAAGGGCCTTGCGGTTATGAGGACCCTCCCATTCAATGTGCCTGCAACACTGTGAACCTTTGTGGTTTCTATCGCCTCTTCAAGCGCCATGTCCGGAAGTATAGAGGATATCCTTCTTGCGAGCATGGTCTTACCCGAGCCCGGCGGCCCTATCATCAACAGGTTGTGCATGCCCGCGGAAGCGACCTCTATAGCCCTCTTTGCGTGCTCCTGCCCCCTTACCTCGCTTATATCGGGAGACCCCTCCTCCCGGTTTCTGAAATAAGTTTCCACATCGACACTTGCCGGTTCGATTTTCTTAGAACCGTTCAGGAACTCAACGAGTTCCGGCAGGCTCCCCACCCCGTAGACTTGAACACCCCCGACGAGCGCGGCCTCGTCGCCATTTTCGACCGGGAGGAGAATCTTTTTCTTTAACCTTGACGCCGTAACGGCGGCCGAGAGAACACCCCTTACGGGCCTTATCCGTCCGTCGAGCGAGAGTTCTCCGAAGACGATGAAATCGTCGAGGCAATCGCTTTTAATCAGCCCCTGCGCCTTGAGTATTCCAACGGCGATAGGAAGGTCGAACATGGCGCCTTCTTTCTTTACGTCGGCAGGGGCGAGGCTTACGGTTATCCTTCCCGTGGGGAAACTGTAGCCCGAGTTCTTTACGGCGGCCCTTACCCGCTCTTTACTTTCCTTTACGCTGTTGTCTGGAAGCCCTACGGTTGAAAAGGAGGGAAGCCCCCTTCCAACGTCCACCTCGACCGCGACGGGGAAGGCATCTATGCCAAGGAGAGAACCGCTTAAGACCTTTGCGAACATTTTTTTAACCGGTAGACCGTTGGAAAAAATTTCCGGGAGCGTCAGTAAATCTTCGCCGCGGACAACTCCTGGTTGGGGCCGCCGTTGAGCATCTTAACTATTGCCGTAGAGTCCCTTAGATAATCTATGAGGTTAAGGCACCCATAGTCCTGTTCGATTCTAAAAAAATTCTCCAGGGGAAGCCCCATGGCCTCGCAGAGTATCACGCGGTTTACCCCGCCGTGCGCGACTATGCAGACGTGCCCGCCCCTGTGCCTTTTTATTATTCCATTCAGTGCCGGCAAAACCCTCTCCCTCAGTTCATCGAGGCTCTCCCCTCCGGTAAGTTTACCCTTTGCGAGGCTTCTGAAACTGAAATGTTTATCCTCCGGATACCTCTCCACCGCCTCCTCTTTTGTAAGCCCCTCCCACCGTCCGAGATGGAGTTCCCTCAAGGAAGACAATCCCGCCTCTTCAAGGCCGAGGCTTCGCGCTATTATCCGCGCGCCGTTAAGCGCCCTTTTAAGGTCGCTCGAATACACGGCCCCTATCGCATGGCCGCTCAAAAATCCCGCAAGGCGCGACATCTGCGCCCTCCCTATTCCCGTTACATCGACATCCGAATGCCCGTTATAGCGGAACTCCTCGTGGCCCTCGACCTGGCCGTGGCGTATAAGATATACCCGCGTTACTTCCATATTCAAAAATCTATGCCCCTTCGTGCCTTTATTCCGTTGTCATAGGGGTGTTTTATCTTCAACATCTCGGTGACATAATCGGCGCGTTTTACGAGCTCCCCCGGGGCGTCCCTTCCGGTAAACACAACCTCGAGGTTTTCCGGCCTGCCGTCGAGAAAATCCATGATATCCTCGAGTTTGAGGAAACCGCCCGTTATTGCGCCTATTGCCTCATCGAGGACTACGAGGTCGAACCCTTCCCTGGAGCGCAATTTCACAAACTCAAAGGTATCCGTAACAGCCGTTTTAACTGCCGGAAGGTCGGCGTCATGGCCTGTAAAGAATGGATGCCTTGCGTTGCCGCGCACAAGTTCAATGGCCGGAAAGGTCTTCCTGAAAACCTCTTTTTCTCCCGAGGGGTCTCTTTCCGGTTTGAAGAACTGGACAAAGAGGACCTTAAACCCCCAGCCCGCGGCCCTTATTGCAAGGCCGATTGCGCACGTCGTCTTACCCTTCCCGTCTCCGGTATAGATGTGGAGAAGCCCCTTGCTCTCTCGCGGCAGGGGGCCCTTTCCAAACTCCTTACCTTCGAAGGCATCTTTAAGTGTTTTTCCTTCCATGTCCTAATCCGACGAATAGGTCTTAAGGATTTTACTCCTCGTGGGGTGCCTCATTTTCTGAAGGGCCTTCGCCTCAATCTGCCTTACCCTCTCACGGGTGATATTGAACATCTCGCCCACCTCCTCGAGGGTATAATCGCCGCCGCTGCCTATACCGAACCTCATCCTCAAAACCTTTTCTTCGCGCGGGGAGAGGGTGGAAAGTATCTTATTAAGGGCCTTGACGAGGCTTGAGTTCATCATCTCTTCGGCCGGTGTAGCGCTTTTTCTGTCGGGGATGAAATCGCTTAAGAGGGTGCCGTCGTCCTCGCCTACGGGGGTTTCGAGAGAGATGGGTTCGCGCGTTACCTTAAGCGCCTTTCTTACCTTCTCCGCGGATATCCCCATCTTCCCGGCTATCTCCTCCGGGGTCGGCTCGGTTCCCTTTTCCTGGACGAGTTCCCTCGTTACCCTCTGGAGCCTGTTCATGGTCTCGTTCATGTGCACGGGTATCCGGATTATCCGAGACTGGTCCGCTATCGCCCTCGATATCGACTGCCTTATCCACCACGTGGCGTAGGTGGAGAATTTATAGCCCTTGCGGTATTCGAATTTCCCTGCCGCCCTCATGAGCCCTATGTTCCCTTCCTGTATCAGGTCGAGGAAGTGCATGCCCCTCCTCAGGTATCTCTTTGCAATGCTAACAACGAGCCGCAGATTCCCCCTTATAAGTTCCTCCTTCGCGCGGTTTATGACGCGGCTCAAGGCCGCAAGCCTCTTTGCGCTCCGGACCAATTCCTCCCCCTTGAGTGCGGTCCCCTCTTCGAGCCTGCGTATCTTTTCCCTCGTATCCTTAAGACGCCGGGACGCATTTAGAAATACATCCCTCCTTACCTTTAAACGGACACGCCCCCCTTTCCTCAATTCACGGGCAACCCTCAAGATTTCCTTCCCGGGGAGCCCCACACCGCGCTCTATCTCATATACCCTCTTTTTCAATCTCTTAAACAAGGCCGCGCTTGCGACAAACCTGGCCTCCATTCTTTCGAAGAGGTCGGATTTTTTCCCTATATCGACAAGGAGGGAGACGAGGCGGTCGCTCGGGCTCTTTTTTGCCTTTTTAGACCCGAGCCTTCTGCAGCACCTGTTCACCCTCCTTATCTCTTCGGGAAGCATCTCGGTCTCGTAGTCTTCGCCTTCCGGAAATCTTTCCCCGGGTGCGCGGACGGGTTCTCGATAGCCTTCTCTGAGTATAGCGCCTCTTATATTGTCGAGTTCTTCAAGGATGAGAGGGCATTTTAAAAACTCCCTCATCACATCCGCCCTCCCGCCCTCTATCTCTTTGCCCAGGAGCGCCTCGTCCTCCTTTGTGAGCAGGCTTCCCTCCCCCATTTCCCTGAAGTAACTCCTTACGGGGTCGGGTTCCCCTGCCTCTTCGTAATCTTTCTCCTCCCCGTCAGCCTTGGAATCCGTTTGAGAAGGGAGGTCGTCCCCGGCACGGGAATCCTCAGGGTCGGAACCCCGGCCGGATGCCCACTCTTCCCTCGGCTCCGCATCGGTCTCATGAGAATCGCCGGAATCGTCATGGCCGATGCCGGGGTCTTTACTCATCATACGATGCTCCTTTTCCTTAAAAAATCTTCTTGGAGGAGAGGTCCGGACAGAAACTCTTCAAAAAAACCTTCATCCATTGCCCCTGTAACTTTTTGGATCCGTTACCCTCTCCAGTATCTTCCGGGCAAGTTCTTCTTTCCCTACGGCTTCGAGTTCTTTAATCAGTTCCCTGGTCGTCTCCCTCGGTTTCCCGGCGTTCAATATCTTTCTGGTGCAATCATCAAGCATCTTCTCCGGGGAGTCAAAAAAGCCGCTCTCTTTCTTAAGGAGGTTTTCCGCCACAAAACCCCTTATCCGTTCATCCTCTATGGCGTCCAGGAAAAGGGAAGGCTCTTTTTTCCCCTCCCTCAGGAATGAACCTACGCATCCCGCAACCTCTTTCAGAAACGGGTCCTTAAAAAGAGCGAACGCCTCCCCTGTTTTCTCACTGTAAAGGAGCGGATGCCTCAATATGACCTTCAAAACAGTCGTTTCCGCAAGGTCCGGGGTTGACCTGATTATACCCTTTTTAAGTGTTCCCGACGGAGAAAACCCGCCTTTGGATGCGCCCTCCATCGCGCTATATACCGCCTTAACCGCTATACCCAGGTCTCTGGACAACCTTTCCGCGTAGTGTCCCCTCTCCGCCGCGTTTTCCACCTTGATAAGATAAGGTATGGAAGCGTCGAGATACGCCCCCTTGCCGCCGGCCGACCTCATATCGACCTTTTCTTCCAAATCTTTGAGGAAGAACTCCATAATGGGTTCTGCGGACCCTATCGCCTTTTCCATGGGCCCTTTCCCGTTTTTCTTGAGGAACTCATCCGGGTCGCATCCCGCTGGCAGCGCTACGGCCTTCGCCGGCATATCCGCATCGAGGAATATATCGAGCCCCCTCAGTGTCGCTTTTTTCCCGGCCTCGTCGCCGTCAAAGAGAGTATAAACGCACCCGGCGTAGGGTTTGAGCCTTCTTATGTGTTCTTTCGTGAGGGCGGTGCCCATCGTGGCCACACTGTTTGTAAAACCATGCAGGTGGAGCGCCAGAAGGTCGAAGTACCCCTCCACGACAATAACATACCCGGTTTTGCCTATCGATTGTTTCGCCTGATGGAAGGCGTATAAGGTTTCGCCTTTTTTAAATACGGGAGATTCGGGCGAGTTAAGATACTTGGGCTCTCCCCCGTCGATACTCCTTCCGCCAAAACCGACCGTGCGTCCGCCCGTATCCGTTATGGGGAAGATTATCCTTCCCCGGAAATAATCGTAATAGCGGTCTTCCTTCCTTCCCAGAAGCCCTATCTTCTGCGCCAATTCGCAATTAAACCCCTTTCCCCTCAAATACCCGGTAAGCCTCTCCCACCCCGCCGGGGCAAAACCTATGGAAAATCTCTCCAGAATCCCGCCCTCGTAGCCCCTCTCTTTAAGGTATCTCCGTGCCTTCTCACCCGCCGGGCTCCTGAGTTCTTTCATGAAGAATTCCGCCGCCGCCGCGAGTAAGGAATAAACCTCTTCCCTCTTGTCTCCGGCGGCATGTTTTTCCTCGACTATCTTTATGCCGTACCTCCCGGCCAAGTGCTTAAGGGCGTCGGGAAAAGAAAACCCCTCGTGCTTCATGAGGAATGTTATAACGCTCCCTCCGGTATTGCAGCCGAAACAATAGAATATCTTCTTTTCATCATTCACCGTAAAAGAGGGGGTCTTCTCGGAGTGGAAGGGGCAGAGCCCCAGATAATTTTTCCCCTTCTTCCGGAGCGGCACTGACTCGGATATGACATCGACTATGTCGGCCCTCTCTCGTATCTCCTCTATCTTCGATTGAGATATCATCTTTTTAAACCCCGCACCCCTCTATCCGTCACTTAATCTCCACAACGGTAACGCCGGGTCTATTCTCAAGCGGGTCCCTGTCGGCAAAACCCCCTACAAGCGGATTCCCTCCGAGGTAAGCGTGGAGCGCTTTCCTCAGTCTTCCCGTGCCCACGCCATGCACCAGTTCCACCCTCTCGATTCCGTTCAAGTGAGCGTCATCGATAAACCTCGCGGCCTCTTTTATCGCCTCTTCAGCCCTCATCCCTATTAGATTCAGGGTGGAGGGTGTCCGCCCCCCGTTAATGGAATGGAACCCTCTTCCCTTCGAACCATCCTTTGGCTCAGGCGCAACCTTTTTGAGATTCTCCCATCTTGCCCATACCCTGAGACTGCCTGCGGCCACCTCACAGGTCTTCCGTCCTTCGTCCACCCTCAGGACAACCCCGCGGCGAAGGCTTCCGGGTATCTCAACGCTGTCGCCTGCAGAGGGTTTGGAGGTTACCCCCCCATGGAAGAGAACGTCTAAAACTCTCTCTTTTACCGCCTCGACCGCGGCCTTCCCCGACCCCGACCCACCCTTCGGGTGGGTGCCCCGCCCCTCCTTTGCCTTCCCGATTGTTTCTTTGATGTCGCTCTCGGCCTTCTCTATTATAGATTCAATCTTTTTACGGGCATTATCAAGAAGAATCTTTCTATCGTCTCTAAGCCTCGACAGGGCCTTGTCCCTTTTCTCTTCCATACCCTCGAGTTTCTCTCTCAAGGCTCGAACCCTCTCCCTCTCCTCCTCCACCCTTAAGATACTCTCCGTGTAAAAGCCCTCCCCGCCCGTAAGCCTCGCCTTCGCCCTCACGATAATATCCCCGGGGATGCCGAACTTTTCGGCTATCTTAAGCCCGTAACTCTCCCCCGGAACGCCGTAACGGACGGTATAGCGGGGCATTAATGTCTTCTCGTCGAACTCAACCGAGGCGTTCTCGAAGTCCGCATCCGTTGCGGCATACGCCTTAAGCAGATTTAAATGTGTCGTGACCACGGTGGAAGCCCCTTTCTCCTTAAGTTTCTCCAATATCGAAAGGGCGAGGACGCTTCCCTCGGAGGGGTCTGTCCCGACCCCTATTTCGTCTATGAGGACGAGCGTGTCTCTGCCCCCTTTGCCGAGTATCAAGGAGAGGCGCTGGATGTGGCCGGAAAATGTGCTCAGGTCATCCGTTATATTCTGCCTGTCCCCTATTTCGGCAAATACCTCGCTAAAAAAGGGGGCCTCGCTTGCGCCCTCGGCGGGTATCGGGATGCCCGACTGGCACATGAGTATCAAAAGGCCGAGGGTCTTCAGCGCTACGGTCTTGCCCCCCGCGTTGGCGCCTGATATTACGAGCACCCTCTTTGCCCCCCCCATTACAAGGTCAACCGGTATAACCCTTCCCCCTCCCCTCTTTTCCTTAAATACGAGTATAGGGTGCCTTGCGCCGATGAATTTTATGCCCCCCTCCTTCTTCAACGCGGGCATAACCCCGTTTACCTCTTTTTTAAAGACGGCCTTTGCCTGACTTAAGTCGAGCGCCGCGACGGTTTCGAGGTCGCTTAAGATTGTATCCCTCTCCGTAAGGAGTTTTGAGGAGACCTCCCTTAATATCTCCACCTCCTCTTCCTTTTCCTCCTTTTTCAGTATGGCGAGGCGGTTATTTATCTCAACGGTCTCCATGGGCTCTATGAAGTACGTAGAGCCGCTTGCGGACCTGCCGAGGACTATGCCCTTGAAATGCTCGTGATGGCCCGCCTTTACGCACAGCACATAACGGTCGTCCCTTACGGTATAGAGTTCTTCCATGAGGCTCGCGGTGAACCTTTTTTTCCTTATAAGTTCCTCGACCGTCTTCCTCAAACGCTCTTTGAGCGCGGCCATCGAGTTCCTTATATTGAAGAGGGACTGTGTTGAATCGTCTTTTATATTCCCGTTATCGTCGATGAGCCTTTCAAGTTCCGTATGGATAGAGCGCGGGGTGGAAAGAGAATCTATCCTAAAGGTTATAATGGGGCAGGCGTTTTTCAAGGAAGGGTTTGAAAAGTTCTTTAACGAACCAATCCCCTCTACGGCGCGCTTTATTTCGAGAAGTTCTTCGGGGAGCAAGTACGCGCCGGGCTTAAGCCTCTTTAGAAACCCCCTTATATCGCTTATCCCGCCGAGCGGAAGAGGAGAGTTACGGTTAAGTAGCGATACGGCTTCCTTCGTTTCCCTGTAGGATTGTTCGACCTTAAGGATATCGTTAAAAGGCCTGAGTCCCCGGATGAGTTCCCTGCCGAGGGGAGTCAGCGCGAAGCCCTCGAGTCCGCTCAATACCGCCGTGTATTCAAGCGCTGAAAGGGTAATCTCATCCATGCCCCCCTACCTCTGGTTGCCCTGAATTCTCCTGAAACCGGAACATTCGAGGACCTCGACCCCTTCTATAATACTATCGAGCACGAGATTCATCCCGATATTGTCGCTCGAGATATGTCCCGCTATAACGACGTTTATGTGGTTTTTCTCCGCCTCTTTCCTGTGGTCCTCGCTTATGTGCATGCCGACTATGGTGCCGATACCGGCGGTCGAGAGCCCCTCGTATATCTTCTTACTCCCTCCCGTGCCGCCGGTCATGTCCACAAATATCCCGCCGGCCCTTCTCTTTTCAGAACCCACGACGACCTTTGGGCCCGCGGCCTCGCCCGTTCCCGCGCGGTATTCGGGTATACCGGAAAGTATCTCGAGCACATCGGACACGTAAGCGGGCTTTTTTTCGTCGAAGAGTTTCTGCAGGTAATTCGCAACCGCATTGTCCGCGGGGGTGTGGATGCACATAAAGGGCATGTCCAACAACCTTGCGCAATCTACCGCCCTCATGTGGTTTACGGGGAGGAGCTTTCTTTCAACCTCCCTTATCCTCTCTTCCATCAGGTCTTCCGCAACATGGATGGGCACCCCGTATTTCAATAATAACCCCGCCTGCATGCCCATTACCTCATATAGGGCGGCCATGGCCCTGCCCTCGGGGTGGTGGGAGATGACGAGGTCGATGGGTCTGCCATTCTCTCTAAGCCTGTCCGCGAGCAGCAACTCTTGCGACTCCATATCTATCCCCACAAGCGCCCTTTTTGCCTCTCTTTCGGGGTCTCCGTAGAGTATGCGGGTGTCGGAATAGGGGTTTGAAAGCCGCTCCGCATCAAACCATTTTCCCTTTTTTTCCTTGAGTTCGTCGAATTCCTTCTTCGCCCTTTTAAGGTCTTCCCTGACCTCGTCCTGCCCCCGGGGGTCGAGTTCCATCCCCAAACTCAAGGCCCTGCGGTAGATATCTTTTATCTTCATAATGGTGTAGTCTCCGGGTATCAACCTCAAACTGTTTCGGTGTGAGGACACACCGAAACATCTAGGGCTCTGCTCCGTCGTCGAGCGGTTTAAGACCCTGAAAGCACGCCCTTTACAATCTCCTGAACCAGTTTGCCGTCCGCCCTGCCCTTTACCTTCTCCATAACCGCCTTCATCAATCTCCCCATATCCTTAATGGCGGCGGCGCCGGTCTCCTCAGCCGCCTTTTTAACGGCATCCCTTATCTCCGCCTCGGAAAGTTGCGCCGGCATGAAACCCCTTAATATCTCAAGTTCCTTTTCCTCTTTCTCCGCCAATTCCTCCCTTCCCCCTTTTTTAAACTGCTCTATCGATTCGAGCCTCTGCTTGGAGAGGGTGGAGAGAACCCCCCATAGTTCTTCGTCCGTAATCTCCCTCCTTAAGTCTATCTCCTTATTCTTTACGGCGGCGAGCAAGAACCTGATGGTGGAAAGCCTCAGTTTTTCGCCTGACTTCATGGCCTTTACCATCTCATCGGTAATCGTTTTCTTTAGACTCATATCCTCCCCCCAACGGAAATTTTTTTCGGGAACTTCCCGGCAAAAAAACAGACCCTTCCCTCAAGCCCCTTTCTTGATTTCCGTAAGCACGAATTTAACAACGGTCTTCAATGTCTCGAAGACCCCCATCCCGTTCATGGCCACCGCCTCGAAGTCCGGAATCCCGTCCACGTTCAGTATCTTTTTCATCTCGGATACGGGCACACAGTTGGGGATGTCGCGTTTATTGTACTGGATTACGCAGGGTATCGCCTTCAGGTCGTAGCCGTGCTCATCGATGTTTGTTTTCATGTTGTCGAGGCTTTCGATATTGGCGTCCATCCTCTCGACCTGGGAGTCCGCCACGAACACAATCCCGTCAACCCCCTTGAGGATCAATTTTCTCGATGCGTCGTAGAATATCTGCCCCGGCACCGTATAGAGATGAAAACGCGTCTTGAACCCTTTTATGTCGCCGAGCGAGAGGGGGAGAAAATCGAAAAAAAGCGTCCTCTCGCTTTCGGTGGCGAGAGAAATCATCTTGCCTCTGGACCCCGGCCTTGTCTTCCTGTAGATGTAGCTTAAGTTTGTGGTCTTGCCGCAGAGGCCAGGCCCGTAGTAGACGATCTTACAGTTTATCTCCCGCGCCGAATAGTTGATGAATGACATTGGCCGTTTAAATGCACGCCCCTGAGGCGGCAGGGTATCAAAACCCGCCCCCTGCATATCTTGACGGGATGGCAGGCTCCACTTGCCTCGAAGCATTGCAAGTGGAAGCGGAAGGTTATCCGGAAGGTCAGTGGAACAGGTTCTCTATATCCTCGTCCGTAATCTCTTCCAGAAGGCTTTCCTTTGCCGTCGAGGATTCCACCCTCTTCAGTATCTTATCGAGGCAGTTCGTGAGTTCCTCGCTCGCCCTCCTCACCCTCAACCTCACAAGCCCGAGACTCGACCTCTCGTCGAATATCACAACCAGTATAACCCTCTGCCCCACTATCGAGATATGGATGTTGTCTTTTTCGCCTTCGTGGAAGAGTATGGAAAATTCCTTCTCCCCTATGAGTTTGGCGAGCCCCCCCGTTGCCGCGATGTTCCCGGCGGTAAGGGAGGCCAGAGAAGTTGAATCTATATCCCTCGTATCCCCACTCGATGAAATCAGTTGCCCGTCCTTGTCTACGAGGTAAACACTCTTTGCGTTTGAGTCCCGAAGGAGCCGTTCTATTATGTCGGATATTTCCTTCAGTTCCTCCTCAAACATCACAAGCGAGGATCCCATGTATAAACCCCTTTTTATGATACCGGACGCCTTCTTTTAAAAGACATGCTTCCCGTCCATCTCAAGAAGCCTTTGCCACTCGGCATCTATCCTTTTCTGGGTCTCTTCGAGGAGCCATTTATTCTCCGGCATGAAAAGGTGCTTGAACCTGCCCTGTATCTTAAGCCACTCCTCGATGGGTCTTTTCTCCTTGGGTTTGTATGTGACCCTCAAGACCCCGTTTTCCACCTCGTAAAGGGGCCAGTAACATGTATCCACGGCGAGTTGGGCCGCGGTTATGCTCTCCTCCGATTTCGTATACCACCCGAGGGGGCAGGGGGAAATGATATTGAGGAACGCGGGGCCTCCGCAATTAAACGCCTTGGCGCCCTTCTTTTCGAGGTCCCTCCAGTTGTGCGGGGACGCCTGGGCCGCATACGGAATATTGTGCGCGACGACTATCTTCGTAAGGTCCTTTCTCCACTCCTTTTTGCCTTTTCTGACCTCCCCCGCAGGAGAGGTGGTGGTTGCCGAGCCGAACGGCGTTGCGCTGGAGCGCTGGATTCCGGTATTCATGTAGGCGCCGTTATCATAGCAGACATAGACGAAATTATGCCCCCTCTCGAGCGCCCCGGAAAGGGCCTGGAAACCTATGTCGTATGTGCCGCCGTCTCCGCCTATGGCGAGGAATTTTATCTCTTTATCGGCCGGGATATTCCCCCTTCTTTTCATGGCCTTGTATGCGCTCTCTATGCCGCTTATCGTCGCCGCCGCGTTCTCGAATGCGGAATGTATCCACGGTATCCTCCACGCGGTGTAAGGGAATATGCTGGTGCCGACCTCAAGGCATCCCGTTGCGGTCGTGGCCACGACCGGAGAGCCCGCGCTCCTTAAAATAAGCCTTACAATCGGGGGAATGCCGCACCCGGCGCACAGCCTGTGTCCGCCGGAGAACAGTTCTTTCTTTGCCGAGAGTTCTTTGAGTGTAGCCACAAATCCCCCTTCTTACGGTTTGAGGTATCCGAAAGGTTTTTCCACCTTTCCTTTCTCCAGGATATCGTAGAGTTCGCCGAATACGCCGAAGGCGTGTTCGACGGTATAGTCCCTTCCTCCGAGGCCGAATATGCGGCCGATTACCGGCGGGCAACCCTTGCGGCCGTAGAGGGCGCTGCGGACCTCCGAAAAAAGCGGCCCGCCGAATCCGCTCATCGAATCCGCCCTGTCCAGGACGCATACGGCCTTTGTGCCTGCGAGGGCCGAGGCTATCTCCTCATGGGGGAATGGCCTGAAGAGCCTCGGCTTTAAAAGCCCCACCTTCGTCCCTTTATCCCTTAATCTGTCGATTGCAACCTTCGTCGTGCCCGCCGCGGAATTCAATACGATTACTACCGCCTCGGCATCCTCAAGCCTGTAACACTCCATAAGCCCGTAACTCCTTCCGAACCTTTCCCCGAACTCCTTCCCGACCTCTGCCACCACGGCCTTTGCCCCGGCAATCGCTTTGCTCTGCTCGTGCTTGAAATCCATGTAACTGTCCTGCAGCGTCATGGCGCCGAGGGTAATGGGATTGTCTACGTCGAGGAGGCTCCTTTTGGGCCTGTACTCTCCTATGAAGTCCTTGACCTCGCTATCGTCGAGAAGCGCAATATTCTCTATCGCGTGGCTCGTTATAAAACCGTCCATGCAGACCATTGCCGGGGTTAAAACCCTCGCGTCCTCCGCGACCCTGAGCGCCTGAAAGAGGTTATCGTAGGCCTCCTGGACCGTCTCGGAATATATCTGTATCCACCCGGAATCCCTTGCCCCCATCGAGTCCGAATGGTCGCACTGTATGCTTATGGGCGCTGAAAGCGCCCTGTTTACAACCGTCATCACCACGGGGAGCCTCAATCCTGAGGCAACGTAGAGCATCTCCCACATGAGGGCGAGCCCCTGAGAACTCGTTGTGGTCATGACCCTCGCCCCTGCGGCGGCAGCCCCTATACACGCGCTCATGGCGGAATGCTCGCTCTCGACGGTTATGAGTTCGGTCCCTACTTTACCGTCCGCATAATAACTCGAAAAATCCTCCACTATCTGGGTGGAAGGGGTTATCGGGTATGCCGCGCAGACATCCGGGTCTATCTGCTTCATGGCATAAGCAACCGCCGAATTCCCCGTAAGCCCCACCTGCTTTTTCGTCTTCGTCGCCGGTTCCATTATCCCGCTTCCTCCTCCATCTTTATCGCCTTGACCTTGTCAGGGCATTCGACCGCGCATATGCCGCAGCCCTTGCAATGTTCGAGGTCGAAACCCACGAGTTTGCCATCCTCCACTATAACGGCCGAATCAGGGCACATCACCCAGCATATGAGGCAGTTTGTGCACTTCCCTTTATCGACTACCGGCCTTAGTTTCCTCCAGCCTCCGGTGAAATAGTCTGCTGCGCTTCCGGCCTTCGTTATCACCCCGCCCAGAGGCACCGTCTTCCCTTCTTCTTTTTCTTTCTCTTTCTTCATACGGCCTCTCTCTACTTATTTACGGCGTGGTGATGTTCTTCCCGGTTCTTCCCGGTTCTTCCCGTATCCGTCAGACACAGTTCTATTCCCCCTTTACATCCTGTGAACCCTTCTCCATCGCCCCGATATTGCCCTCTACCACCTTGGGGGAGAATTTCTTTGAATAGTTCTCCTTGAAATTTTCTATAAGCGCAGACATCTCCACCACGTTCGTTACCTTCGCGAGCGCGCCGAGCATGGCGGTATTTGGCAGGTGCCTGCCTATCTTTTCGAGAGATATGCGGGATGCGTCGACCGTATATACCTTCCCTTCCCCGTTCTTGAGCCCAAGGGCGCCGCGCATCCCGGCCGCCCCTTTCGGCGTATTCACTATGAAGACCGTATCCTCTTTCATTCCGTCCAGAAGCGGGCTTTGCGAAACGCCGCCGCCCGCTATGAGTGTAGGGTCTACGATGATTACGACATCTGGGTTCTTTACCCCGCAGTGCAGGCGTATGGGTTCGGTCGAGAGCCTGTTAAAAGCCCTCACGGGCGCTCCCATCCTCTCGGGGCCGAAATCCGGAAATGCCTGCACGTATTTGCCTTCCCTGAGTGCGGCCTCTCCCAGGAGTTTTGCCGCGGTAACCACACCCTGCTGCGCCCTTCCATGCCATCTTATCTCAGTATATCTCTCCATCGCGCACAACCTCGCAAATGTAATCGGGTATGGGGAAACTCTTTTGCCGCCGCATCCTTAACGGCAAAGGCAACCCGTCAGATGTCCTTTCTTCCCTCCATCGCCCTTCCCAGGGTGGAGGGGTCCATGTATTCTATATAGCCGCCCACGGGTATGCCGGATGCAATACGGGTAAGTTTCAGATTGTTGAAGGGTTTGAGCACCTTCTTTATATAATGGGCCGTCGCCTCGCCCTCACTGTCGAACGGGGTTGCCACTATCACCTCGCCAACGGCGTCCGATGCGACCCTTTCCATGAGTTCCCTTATCTTTACATCCTGCGGCCCTATGCCCTTAAGGGGTGCGAGGCACCCGTGGAGCACATGGTATCTGCCCCTGTAAGAGCCGGCCCCCTCTATCGCTACCATGTCCCTGAAATCGGCCACAACGCATATCGTCCTTTCGTCCCTCGACGCATCGGAACACACGGCGCAGGGGTCCTTATCCGAAAACGTCATGCACATGGAACAGAGCCCTACCTTCTCCCCCAGTTCGCCGATGCTCCCGACGAGTTCTTCGATGTAATCCTTTTTGGCGTTCAGTAAAAAAAGCGCCAGCCTCTGGGCCGTCTTCTCTCCTATGCCGGGCAGCCCTGAAAGGGCCTTTATAAGCCTCGCGATAGGCCATGCGTATTGCATATCTAAAACAACCCCGGGATTTTGAGCCCGGCGGCGACCTTGCCCATCTCCTCGGACGCCATCTCCTGCGCCCTTTTAAACGCCTCGTTCACGGCCGCGGCCACGAGGTCCTCGAGCATCTCGACATCCGAGGGGTTTACAACCGAGGGGTCTATCTTTATCCTAACGAGTTTAAGCCCCCCGCTAACCTCAGCGGTGACCATCCCTCCTCCGGAAGAGGCCTCGACGGTCTTTCCCGAAAGCCCCTGCTGAATCTCGGCGAGCCGCGCCTGCATCTTCTGGGCCTGCTTCATTATATTGCCGATATCCTTAGACACCGTCCTTCCTCCGTTCTTCTATAACCCTTCCCCCGAGGGTTGCGAGCGTTTCTTTCAGTACCGGGTCTCCCCCGCGGGACTCCTGGGCACAGGGTAGAGTGTCCCGTTTTTCCTCCGCCTTCTTTATATCCACCGCCACACCTTTCTTGAAATAATCCCTTAAGAGGGCGTCCAGGGCATCCTTCTTCATCTGCAGGAAGTTCGCGCTCAAGACGTCCGCGAGGATGGTGAGTGAATCTCCATCGAGGGATAAGGTTGCGCCTTCAAGTGGTTTGGATATGAGGCCGTTTTTCTCTTTTACGTATTTTAAAAACCCGGGAAGCGAACTCTCGACCCCCGGGGAGAGAGCCGGGCCTTTCTCTATTTTCTTCTCCTCTTTCTTCTCCGCCCCGCCGACTGCGGCGCTGCTGCCTCTGAAACCCTCAAGTCTTGCAATAATCTCTCCGACCGGTACGAGGTCATCCAGGGCAACGGCCTTTAAGAGGGCCAATTCGAAAGAAAACCTCGCAACAGACGACCTTGTAACGTCCTCATACCCCTTCGTAAGGACGGCAAAGAGCATCTGAAGCCTCTCGAGCGATATGCCCTCGCAGAGCGCTTTAAGACGCGTAACCTCACTTTCAGGTACGGTCAGGGCCTCCTCCCCCCCAACCCTTACGACGACGACATCCCTTACGCATCCGAGGAGTTCGATTATGACCCTTTTAAAATCATAACCGAAATCATGCGCCTTTTCAACTATATTCAGGCACCCTTTCGCATCCTTTTTGAGCACATTTTCGAGGAGTTCGTATATAAGAGATCTGTCCATAAGCCCCAGACAATCGATTACATCGCTTGTCTTTACGGCGCTCCCGGAAAAAGATATAACCTGCTCAAGCAGACTCTGCGCATCCCGCAGGCTTCCCTCCGATTCCCTCGTTATAAGATAGAGCGCCTCCTCTTCGATGGTTATCCCCTCCTTGCCGGCTATTTCAAGAAGATGGGAGTTTATCTTCTTAAGCGGTATGCGCCTGAAATCAAACCTCTGGCACCTTGAGTGTATGGTGATGGGGATTTTGTGGGGCTCCGTGGTTGCGAATATGAATACCACATGGGACGGCGGTTCTTCGAGGGTCTTCAATAGGGCGTTGAAGGCGGGAGTCGAAAGCATGTGGGCTTCGTCTACTATATATACCTTATACCTGCCAAGGCTCGGGGCATACGCCACACTCTCCCGCAATTCCCTGACGTTTTCCACACCGGTATTGGAAGCGCCGTCTATCTCAATCACATCCATCGAGGAACTCGAGGCGATGGTCCTGCACGTCTCGCACGAGTTGCAGGGCGAAGTGGTGGGGCCTTTTTCGCAATTAAGGCACTTTGCGAGTATCCTCGCAACGGTTGTCTTCCCCACCCCCCTCGCGCCCGAAAAAAGATAGGCGTGCCCTATCCTCCCGGAGGATACGGCGTTGGTAAGGGTCCTTACCACATGTTCCTGGCCGATGACCTCGGTAAAGAGGTTCGGCCTCCATTTTCTGGCTATTACCTGATAAGACATCGCAAAAGAGTTTTGGAAGTTGATGGAAAAGTGTTTAGACCGGAGTTCGTTCCGGCGGAGTTCGTTCCGGCTAAAGCCCCCTCAATGACTGCATCAACTCACAACTCAACCTCCAAGCGGGCACTGTTGATAGCCAGGCGCCCTCGCGGCACATGAATAAAGGCGCTTACCGCTGCTTCCTTCCGGACCTGACGGGGTTCGCGCCCCTTCATTGCGCAAGACCCGGCTATCAACAACACCCGCTTTTTCAGACGCCGAGGCGTTAACCTTCACCCCCCTCGATTCTGGCGGACCCGTCTCGCCAAATTTTGCTTCGCAAAAATCTGTATGGCGGATCCGCCGTTTTGCAAAGCAAAACGGCGATATCTCGCCAAATTTTGCTTCGCAAAATTTGGCGGAGAGAGAGGGATTCGAACCCCCGGTTCCGCGATTAACGGAACAACTGTTTTCGAGACAGCCCCCTTCAACCGCTCGGGCACCTCTCCTTACTTAAGCAAAGGCCGGTTCCGGATGCATCAAGAACTCCGCCCCCTTAATTCAATCCTGGCGGAGAGAGAGGGATTCGAACCCTCG
>JACRCB010000094.1 GCA_016219165.1 Deltaproteobacteria bacterium
ATTTCAACGCAAAGCTCGGAACCCCGGAGGGCGCCCTTTTCGAAGGCTCTCCGGCAATCAACCTCGGGATATTTAATGCGGGGGTCGACAGTAAAACAAGCGACGGGGACGGGCGGACTGACTTCAATATCATGGACCTGATAGTCGGTAAAACTCTGCCAGGCAACCTCGGAAGGGTCCATGTGGGTGTCTACCAGGGCAACAAAGATACGCTTATGGATAAGAACGGCAAAAAGGAAAACAAAGGCTTCATGATAGGCTATGACAAAGGCTTCATGCCAGCAAAGGATGCCGCGGGAGAATACAACAAATGGGTTGTAGCCGCGGATTATGCGAGCGGGGATAACGCGATAGGCGGCGGCGGCATAGGGGTATACTACTACTTCACGAGGAGTATAAGCCTCTTGGCCGGGCCTGTCTGGTTCAACGAGCCCGTGCTCGTAACGGGCAATCCGGACGCAAAGTGGGTGTGGACGACGCAGCTCGACATAAATTTTTAACCAACTTTTAACCGTGAAGCGAAGACTTTTTCCGAGGGGAAGAATATGAAGAAAATAGAGGCAATAATAAAACCCTTCAAACTCGACGACGTCAAGAAGGCCCTGCAGGATATGAACATCGAGGGCATGACCGTTACGGAGGTCAAGGGGTTCGGAAGGCAGAAAGGGCATACGGAACTCTACAGGGGCGCGGAGTACACGGTGGATTTCCTGCCGAAGGTGAAGATAGAGATAGTAACCACGGAGGAGATGGTGGGGAAGGTCGTGGACGCAATCGCCTCTTCGGCGAAGACCGGCAAGATAGGCGACGGGAAGATATTCGTCCTGCCAGTAGAAGAGACCGTGAGGATAAGGACCGGCGAGAGGGGGAAAGAGGCGCTGTGACAAAAGAAACGCATAAACAAGGTTTTTTACGGAGGATAAAGATGTTTAAGAAAATCTTATCAGCGATGATGCTAATAGCATGTCTTTCGATGCCGGTTGCGGCTCTGGCGGACGGGGCCGTATCAGACCCCTCGGGAGCCTCCACGGGAGGGACCGCGGACGTCATCGGCGCAACCCCCAACGCCCCTACGGCAGAGGACATGAAAAACCTCGGCCCGCAGGAACCGCTTGCATTGAAGCTGGCTGACGTGGTCGGGCATAACAGAATCGCCATAAACATAGTATGGACCCTTGTCTGCGGATTCCTTGTCATGTTCATGCAGGCGGGGTTTGCCCTTGCCGAGACGGGCTTTACACGGGCAAAGAACGCGGGCCATACCATGGCGATGAACTTCATGATATACGCCCTGGGCATGCTCGGCTACTGGATATGCGGGTTCGCCCTCCAGATGGGAGGGGTGGGAGGGGTCGCCACCCTCGGCGGAGGGGGAGCCCTCAACAACGAATTCACGGTGCACCTTCTGGGGAAAGACTTCGGCCTTTTCGGGACAAAGGGGTTTTTCCTTTCCGGCATGACCTATGACGCCGTGATATTCACTGTATTTCTTTTTCAGATGGTCTTCATGGATACGACCGCAACCATCCCCACGGGCGCGATGGCGGAACGCTGGACGTTCAAGACGTTCATGGTCTACGGGTTCTTCATCTCCATGTTCACGTATCCGCTCTATGCGAACTGGGTATGGGGCGGGGGGTGGCTCTCGCAGCTCGGCAAGAACTTCGGACTGGGACACGGCACCCTCGATTTTGCGGGCTCCTCGGTCGTCCATATGACAGGCGGGGTTGCAGCGCTCGCCGGGGCCATAATCCTCGGGCCGAGACTCGGCAAATACGGGAAAGACGGGAAACCACACGCCATACCCGGCCATCATATACCCATGGCGCTAACCGGCTGCTTTATCCTCGCATTCGGCTGGTTCGGTTTTAACGCGGGCTCGTCTCTTGCGGGCGGGGATTTAAGGATAGGGGTGATTGCGACGAATACGATGCTCGCCTCGGCGGCCGGCGCATTTTCCGCATTGGTCTATATGTGGATATTCTACGGCAAGCCCGATATCGCGATAGCCGCCAACGGATTACTGGCCGGGCTTGTCGCCATCACGGCGCCCTGCGCGTTCGTCAATTCCGTGTCCGCGGTGATTATCGGCGGGGTCGCGGGGGTTATCCTTTGCATAAGCATATTCTTCCTTGAGCGCACGCTTAAGGTAGACGACCCGGTAGGAGCGATATCTGTGCACGGCACAAACGGGGCGTGGGGGCTGTTATCGCTGGGGCTTTTCGCGGACGGCACTTACGGCGACGGCCTGAACGGCGTTGCCGGCGCGGTAAAGGGGCTTTTTTACGGCGACGCCTCCCAGTTCGCGGCCCAGGTTTCAGGGGTTATAACCAACTTTGTCTTTGTCTTTGTCTTGATGTATGTGTTTTTTACGATACTCAATAAGATTACGCCCATGAGGGTTTCGGAAGAGTTGGAGATAGACGGCCTCGACGAACACGAGGTGGCCGTGAGCGCGTATCCGGACTTCACGATACATAAAACGCCGTAATCTCAAGGGTTGCAATCGGGGTCTGAAAAAAAGGGAGGGGGGAGTACTTATGATCGATAAGACCGCCCCCCGCCACCCGTTGCAATCGGGGCCGGAAATAAAGGGGGGGTAAGATTCCCCTCCCTTTCTTTTATTGCCCGTGGCACAACCTGCCTATAAGGTCTTTGACCTTTTTTTCCACATCCCCTGCCCTCAACACCCCGGATATAACGGCAGCGCCGTCGGCGCCGGTTCGAACGACCTTCAATATGTTTTTTCCGGTTATTCCGCCTATGGCGACAACCGGGACCGTCACGGACATCTTTACATCCTTAAGCCTTTCGAGCCCCACGACCCTTCTCGCATCCGTTTTTGTATCCGTGGGGAATACCGGGCCGAACGATATGTAGTCGATTGAGCCTTCCTTGAAAAATTCCTCGGCCTTCCTCGCCTCTTTCATGGTGTGGGTGGAAAGGCCTATTATCCTTCTTTTGCCGAGAAGCCTTCTAACGGCGTCAACCGGTATATCCTCCTGGCCGAGATGGACCCCGTCGGCGCCGGAAAGGAGCGCGATATCGGCCCTGTCGTTTACAATGAAGAGCACGTTACGGCGCGACGTCAAAGTCCTAAGCGTCCTCGCATAACCGAGAAATTCGCCGGAAGGCACGGACTTCGCCCTGAGTTGAACCACCCTTGCCCCGCCCCTTATAATATCCAAAGTGGTCTTTTCCATGGCGTCCGCCTTTACGAAGGATGCGTCTATCACCGGATACAGGCGGATTATTTTCTCAAGCCTTCCCATTTTAAGTGCCTCTCTCATCATAACAGGGAGCCCGTGCGGCGGCAATAGGAAGAAATTCCTCATTGCCTGCAAAACCCCTTTATGATAAATTTAAGACTTGAAGGCGCTGTTATGACTTTTCTAAAAGAACTCAACCCCGTACAGAAAGAGGCCGCAACGTTTGAGGGCGGCCCGCTCCTTGTCATCGCCGGCGCGGGAAGCGGCAAGACCCGGGTCCTTACGTCCCGGATAGCATACCTTGTCCTAAAAAAAGGTGTCGCGGCCGAACGCATCCTCTCCGTAACCTTCACAAACAAGGCGGCCGGGGAGATGAGGGAGAGGTTAAGGGGGCTGCTCGGAAAGGAGGCGGACCGGCTGTGGCTGGGGACATTCCATTCGGTGGGCCTCAGGATACTCAAAAAGGACGGGCGGCTTATAGGCATTGACAGAGACTTTACGGTCTACGGCGATGACGACCAGTTGAGGCTTGTAAAACTCGTGATGAACGAACTCTCCTTAAGCGATAAGGCGTTCAGCCCGAGAATGATACTGTCGAGAATAGACCATGCGAAAAACGAGGGGCTCTATCCGGAAGATATCGCCCGGGGAGGGGACTTTCCTTCCAAGAGGGTGGCGGAGGTCTACTCCCTGTACCAGAAAAAATTGAGGGAGATGAACGCCATGGATTTCGGGGACCTCATATGCGAGGTCTTACGCCTTTTTAAGAACCACCCGGACGTCCTCGCAAGATACAGGGAAAACTTTCGCCACGTGCTCGTCGACGAATATCAGGACACAAACAAGGTTCAGTGCATGCTCGTAAACTCCCTTGCATCGGGATGGCGGAACATCTTTGCCGTCGGGGACCCGGACCAGAGCATCTACGCATGGAGGGGCGCGGACATAAGGAATATCATGGAGTTCGAAAGGGACTGGAAGGGAGCTACCGTCCTGCGGCTTGAGGAGAATTACCGTTCCACACGCCATATACTCTCCGCCGCTAACTCGCTGATAGAAAAAAACAAGAACCGTTATAAAAAAGAACTCAGGACCGCGAAAGAGGGCGGCGTGCCGGTAAAATACTTCAGGACCGACAACGAGCACGATGAGGCCGGGGAGGTGATAGGCCATATACGCGGGATAATGGATGAGGATACGACTTTCTCTTACAGGGACTTTTCGGTCTTCTACCGCACAAACGCCCAGTCGAGGATACTCGAAGAGCACTTTATGAAAGAGGGCATACCGTATACGATAGTGGGGAACGTAAAGTTCTACGAAAGGCAGGAGATTAAGGATGCGCTCGCTTACCTCAAGGTCCTTGTAAACCCCAAAGACATCTTGAGCCTTAAAAGGATAATAAACGTCCCCCCCAGGGGCATAGGCGCCGCGACACAGGAATCCGTCTCGTATCTCGCCCAACAGGGGGGGATGACCCTTTATGAGGGCTTCGAGGAGGCTATCAAGAAAGGGGTGATAAAGAAGCCGGAGCAGATAGAATTCTTTAAGGCGTTTAAAAAGGTCAGGGGGGAGTCCCCAACGCTTCCGCTCCATGAGACGGCGCTTAAATTGCTTGAGGATACGGGTTATATGGGGATGTGGGAGAAGGAAAGAAGCGAGGAGGCGCTCCAGAGAATAGAAAACATCCATGAACTCATATCCGCGATAAAGGACTTTGGGGAAGCGAATGTTTCTCCCTCCATCGGAGCCTTCCTCGAACACGTCTCTCTGGTAAGCGACGTAGACCTTTACGAGGATAAGGACGACCGCGCGACCCTCATGACGCTCCACAGCGCGAAGGGGCTTGAATTCCCGGTTGTGTTCATGGTGGGGATGGAGGAGGGCCTCTTCCCCCACATAAGGGCCATGGAGAGCGCAAACGAAATCGAGGAGGAAAGAAGGCTCTGCTATGTCGGCATGACCCGGGCCAAGGAATCTCTCTTTTTATTCTCCGCCGCGAACAGAAGCATTTTCGGGGAAACGAAATTCCGGAGGGTATCGAGGTTTATCGAAGAGATATCGCCGGAGTTCCTGGAGAAAACAGAACAGGGCGGCGCATACTGCGGAGGGGTTTTTAAAGAGCCCCGTTACACATTCGATGATTCGCAGGTCGGCCCGCCAACAGGACGATGGGACGAACCGTGGAAGGTCGGGATGAAGGTGTTGCACCCGGACTTCGGCGCGGGCGTCATAAAGGCAAAGGAGGGCCTCGGAGAGAAGACCAAACTCACGGTTTGCTTCCTCCATGGAGGAACAAAGAAACTCGCGGTCAAATACGCATCCCTCACCGCGGTTTTTTAGGCGGCCTTTCTTTGAACGGGTCGCCCGCCAGACCCATCCGCTGGCGACCCACCATGCGGAAGGGTGCCCGGCCAGCAAGAGCCTGCCCTGAACCATGTGTCGAACCTTGTGCGGAACTTGTTTCAGCATCGTTTCGGCATTGTTTTTGGTTTACCCATTCCTGCAAATCCGGCGCCTGTTATTTTCTTACCCTCCAGTTATAAATATCCTACCCAATCGGGTAGATTATTCTTGACATATTAAGTTATATATGTTACAGTTTGCCCGGATTGGCCCTCTCCAAAAGGAAGCCTCTATGCAAGGGTTAGACTCCGGAACCTTTCCATATAGCATCAAGCGCGGGGTTTTCTTTTCTCGTTCTTTTCTCGTTCTTTTCATTTTCCTCGTCATTCTCATAAATCCCCAATCAGTCTCAGCCTACACCTATTCGGATGTTGAGAGTTTTCTCGCCTCGCACCTTGCGCCGAGTGGCTGTATAAACTATATC
>JACRCB010000090.1 GCA_016219165.1 Deltaproteobacteria bacterium
CTCTCAGGTCCTCCGGACCAAGCCCCAAAAGCCATCCTGCTCCTTGTCGTCCAATAAGCCCCGCAGGAAAGAACCTACCGGACGCTGACTGTCAGTTAAGCAGCCAGTGCGTAGTTATAGTCGTTAGCGACTATTTTTGTCTACCTGTTTTACGAGGAGATAGACCTCGGTATGCTTCCCGCGACCTAACTACGTCCCGTCGAAGCCGGTCGCCCCCTTTAAACATTATACAGGAACCGGACGGAAAATGCAAAGGGCATTTGAAATCCCCCTCACCCCAACCCTCTCCCCCTTTATTAAAGGGGGAGAGGGTGAATAGCAGTTTTTAGATATTTCGGTGTGTCCTCACACCGAAATATTATCATAGCCTCCCTTTCGGGAGGACTCCGAGAGCCTGCCCTGAACCATGGACTGAATTTATTTCAGGCTTGTTTCAGGGTTGTTTCGGTGAGGGGACTCACCGAAACAACTGAAGAATCCCCCGGACCCACCCCTGAAACAATGCCGAAATGAGTTCGGCACATGGTTCAGGGCAGGCTCGCTCCCGTAGAGGAGGGGGGGATTCAGCGATAACCGCATACCTTTCAGCGTTTCTTAAGCGCCCTCGCCAGTTCCCTCGAAACCTCTTTTTTCTTTATAGACTCGCGCTTGTCAAAGAGTTTCTTGCCGATTGCGAGCGCTATCTCGACCTTCGCCTTTCCGTCTTTAAAGTATATCTTCGTAGGGATGAGGGTATACCCCTTCTGTTTGGTCTTCCCTATGAGTTTTTTTATCTCCCCTTTATGCAGGAGGAGTTTCCTCGTCCTTTCGGGGTCAGGCATGGTAGAGCGGTCGGCCTGGGCGTATGGGCTTATGTGCGTATTTAAAAGGTAGACCTCCCCGCCTTTTAATATTTTCGCATAACTGTCTTTGAGGTTCGCCCTCCCGAGCCTTAAGGACTTTACCTCTGTCCCGGCAAGGCAAATCCCGGCCTCAAAGGTCTCCTCCATGAAATAATCGTGGAAGGCTTTCTTATTCTGGCAGACTATGTTTATCGGCACTCTTTATACAATCCTCACGACCGTGGGCATGTAGGTTCTGCTTTTCTGGGCCCTCCTGCCGTAGAGGTGCACTCCCGCGGCCGTGAGGGCAAGGAAGATAAACCCGAGAATGGCCGATACGATATCCGGATTCCGCCCCGGAAAGACCCTGTCCGCGGCCAACTGCCCGGCCACAATCCCGGATATGAAGCCTATGAGCGGGAAAAGGTAGAGTAAAACCCCGGCCTTCACAACCGTTGCCGCGCCCACGTTAAAGATGACATGGTCTCCGGCCTTTGCGTTGACCGGGTTAAGGGCCTCTATCAGCATGCTCGTTTCGGTTAAACCCGTGCAGACCTCCTTTGCCATGCACTTGTCGCAGGAGGTGGTCCTCTCCGCCTTTATGAAGGCGGTCTCACCCTTTACCTCTATTATCCTTCCCTCTTCTTCTATCATGTACCCATCCTATCAGACCTGAGGGGGGTTTTTCAAGGCGGGAACTTTTTGAAAGATGGTTCTTGAAGCCCCTTTGTCTCCGCCTCAAACTGTGTTAAGATGGCGTATTCCGAAAATCGGGGGGACGATATGCACGACGACCACGACCATGACGGCCATGAACACGGGAAAGGGTCTTATATAGACAGTGGCAAGGCCGAGGAAGAGGCAAAAGAGGTGCTTAGAGAGCAGATAGAGAGGATGAAAAAGTTCTCCTACGCGGGCCTTGCGGCCCTTATGGGCGCGCTCAATGCCGAGACCTACGATTACACAAGCAAATCCGGGGCTCAGTATGAGATAACCGTCGAATCCGCATGGCAGGATGCGCCGCAGGGCAATCTCGTTGTAAACGTCGCTGTTTTTGAAAAAGATTGGCTTTCGTTACTGCCTGTTGCCGGAGGGTTCGTCATGACGCCGGAGGGTTCCATCAAAGATGAATTGGTGGAGGAGTGATTGCTTTACGCCCCGGGCTGAACGGAAGCGCGGGCAGATATACTTCCCCCGTCCTATGGCGGAGTTCTTAAAAAGGCCAGTATTTTTTCCGCGGGTATCTCCCCTTCGCGGACGATAACCGCATGATTCCCGGTTACGTCTATTATTGTCGAGCCGAACCTTCCCTTAAGTTCCCCCCCGTCTATCAGGATATCGATATTGCCGTCGAAGTAGCCGAGGACCGCTTCCGGGGTTTTTGCCGGGGGTTTGCCCGAGGGGTTTGCGCTCGTTGCGGTTATGGGGGAGCCTGTTGCGGAGATAATATCGCGGGCGATGGGGTTATTCGATACCCTCACGCCTATCCTGCCGGTCTTAGCAATAAGGATTTCCGGCAGATTTTTTGCCTTGAATATTATCGTTAAAGGCCCGGGCCAGAATTTTTTTGCCAGTTCCACGGCCACTTGAGGCGCTTCGGCGGCTATGTCCCCAAGCATTTTCCAGTCTTTTATTATTAGCGATACCGGCTTGTCCGGAGGCCGTTTTTTAAGCGCGAAGAGCCTTTCGACCGCCTCTTCGTTGAAAGGGTCCACGCCGAGGCCGTAGAATGTCTCCGTGGGAAAGGCTATGACGCCGCCTTTCCTGTATGAATCCACGGCAGGGGCGAGGGGGTCATGGGGTTTCAATATTAGAGGCGGCTTCAATTCCAGGGTATCACTTGTCGGCGTCCTTCTAACAGGTTGCGGAAAAACTCAAGTTGCCGTCTTTGCGAGCAAAGCGAAGCAATCCCATCTTTAGATAAATCAAGGAGTTAGAGATTACGGAGCCTGTTCCGAGCGGAGCGAGGAATCTCCTGGTTTGCTTCGGCTTCGCCTCGCAACCGCAAAAATCGCTCCTCGCAATGACAACAGGGGACTTTTTCAGCATCCTGCTAACGCCTTTGCTTCAGGTTCTTTGCCTTTTCTTCGACCTTCTCCGCCTCGTTCTCCCTGTATTCCTTAAGTTTTCCGGCGAGGCCTTTATCCGAAAGCGCGAGTATTTCGGCCGCCAATATCCCCGCGTTCTTCGCCCCCTGTTTCCCGAGCGCCATCGTTGCGACGGGAACCCCTCCGGGCATCTGCACCGTTGAAAGGAGGGAATCGAGCCCGTTGAGCGCGCCCGAGTCTATCGGGACCCCGATTACCGGAAGCGTTGCGGCGGCCGCCATAAACCCCGCAAGGTGCGCCGCGGCGCCCGCGCCCGCTATGATTACCTTTATTCCCCTTTTTTCGGCGTTCTTTGCGTAGAGGGAAGTCCTCTCAGGGGTCCTGTGCGCCGAGGAGATTGTAATCTCATAGGGTATGTCGAAAACCCTGAGCGCCTTCTCCGCCTCTTCCATCACGGCGAGGTCGGAATCGCTTCCCATCACTATCAAAACAAGCGGTTTTGCCATTGCAGAGCCTCCTTATTCCGACGGCGGAATCAATACTGCCCTACGGCGATTCTTTTCTAAGCGCCTTTACCCCTATGTCCTTTCTATAGTATGCGCCTTCCCATGAGATTTTTTCAACGGCCCTGTAAGTCTTTTCAATCGCTTCCTTTATGCCGTTGCCGAGCCCAGTAACCCCGAGGACCCTCCCTCCGTCAGTGATGATGCGGCCGTCTTCTCTTTTGGTGCCTGCGTGGAATACCATCACGTCCTCGGTCCCCGCGACACCATCGAGCCCGCGGATTTCCTTACCCTTCTCATAACCTTCGGGATACCCCTCGCTCGCCATGACAACGCATACGGAACTCCTCTCGTCCCAATCGAGTTCTATCTCGTCGAGCCTGCCGTCGGCCGCGGCGGAGATTACCCTTGAGAGGTCGCTTTTAAGGCGCATAAGAAGGGCCTGGGCCTCAGGGTCTCCGAGGCGGCAGTTGAATTCCAACGCCTTCGGTTTCCCGTCTTTAATCATGACCCCGGCATAGAGGAACCCCTTGTAGGGCCTGTCCTCGTCCCCCATGGCCTTTACGGCAGGCAGAATGATGGCGTTCATTATTTCTTCCTCAACTTCTTCCGTTACAACGGGCGCGGGCGAGTAAGCGCCCATCCCCCCGGTATTCGGCCCCTTATCCCCGTCGTATATGGGCTTATGGTCCTGCGTTGTGGCAAGGGGGATGACCGTTTTCCCGTCCGTTATGGCGATGAAACTCGCCTCCTCCCCGGTTAGGAACTCCTCAAGGATGACGCAGTTGCCGGCCTCCCCGAAGATTTTTTCCTTCATCATCAGGTTTATCGCGAGGAACGCCTCATCCATGGAATTGCACACGAAGACCCCCTTGCCTCCTGCAAGCCCGTCCGCCTTCACCACAAGCGGGATGTCGCGCGCCTCCAAGGTTCCGGCATAGGATTTCGCCTCTTCGGGGTCCGTGAATTTCCTGAATCCCGCGGCCGGTATATTGTGGCGGGCCATGAATTCCTTGCTGAAGACCTTGCTCGTTTCAATCGCCGCGGCCTCTTTGGACGGGCCGAATATCTTAAGTCCCACGCCCTCGAATGCGCCGACAATCCCCAGAGAGAGCGGGAGTTCGGGGCCCACGATGGTCAGGTCCATCCCCTCTTTGAGCGCGAACCTTTTTAGTTTTTCAATCTCGTCCGCCTTTATCGGGACGTTCTCGCCGTGGTCTGCCGTGCCTGCGTTGCCGGGCGCGATGAATATTTTTTTTACGCGGCTGCTCTGAGAGAGTTTCCACGCGAGGGCGTGCTCCCTGCCGCCGCTTCCTATGACGAGGATTTTCATGTTTTCCTCAATTCGTTAAGGTGTAAGGTAAGTGCAATCTTGACCATGCACCTCTTTTAATTCGCTCCATAGCGCCTGCATCATATTTTTGTATATGTAATCTTATAATTAAGATTATCTTTCATTACTGATAATAAATTGACAAGGGCAGTTTTTGTGCCTTCTATAATTATTTCAGAAAGCCTTTTACTTTCCAGAATATCATGCAGAATGAAACTGTAAAAATCTTTTGCTTTTCGTGCTTCTTCGCTTATGAGTTCTGCTATGAAATCTTTATTTTCCTCTGTTAGATTTCTTTTTGAAACAATTGTTATTAGCCACATTGGCTGTTTGACCTTCCCCAATTTAGTGGACGTTCTGTAAAGATATATCTGC
>JACRCB010000013.1 GCA_016219165.1 Deltaproteobacteria bacterium
ACCTGCCCCCTCTTTACCATGGCCTTAAGGAGTTCTATGTATCCCGGACGCCATTCGGAGAGCCAGTCCAGCAGGAACCCGGATGTATGGAAACAGAATTTGAAAGACGGTTTTTCGTAGAGTTTCTTAAGGAGGGGCTCGTATGCCTTACTGTAGGCATGTTCGAGGACATAGCCGAAGTTCCCCGCCGGCTGGTGGTTATGGACGCAGAATATAAAATATGTCATAAGAGTTCGACTACGTGCATAACCTTTGCCTTTACGCCGAAACGGTGGAGGGCGTCTTTAATCTGTATTATACACCCGGGGCACGCCGTCGCAACCACGTCGGCGCCGGTTTTTCTCACGTCCTCGGCCTTCATCCGCGCTATATCCATGGAGAGTTAGTAGTTTTCAAGGCTTAACCCTCCGCCAAGCCCGCAGCACCTGCATGGGTGCTTCAACCCCTTGAACCCCGCGCCGCAAGCGGCAAGAAGCCTTCTGGGTTGTTCGCTCACCCCCTGGTATCTTCTCAGATGGCAGGGGTCGTGGTAGGTCACAACGAGGTTGCGGTTACCTTCCTTGACGCCGCCCTTGTATGGAAGTTCATGTGTGAGGAGTTCCGTTATGTCCCTCACCTTTGAGACAAACCTTTCAACGCGGGAGCGAATCTCGGGCCCTTCGGTTGAAAGGAGGACTCTAAAGACGTTCTTAAGGCCGTGGCCGCATGTGGCGCATGAGGTGACGATAAAGTCGGCGCCGGTTTCCTCAAACGCCTCGATATTTTTTATCGCGAGGGATTTTGCGGTCTCCCTGTCTCCTGCGGAGAAGGCCGGCATGCCGCAGCAGACCTGCCCCTGCGGCACGATAATATCCGCCCCGCCTTCCTTAAGAAGGCGGATGGTGGCCTCTCCTATATCGGGCAGGAAATAGTTTATGCCGCACCCTGCATAGAAAGCGACCTTCGCGGCTCCTCCCTTCCCCTCGCGGCGCGCCTCGGTAGAAAGGGCCTTTACATGCTTACGGTCGAGAAAAAATCTTTCGGACAGTTCAGGGAGAAGCCTTCCGTCGCCTACAACCGGGAGATTGAACCTGCTTAAGAGTCCGCATTCTTCGCCTGCGCCTTTGAAAAACAACCCCTGAAGTTTCGAGGCGAACCGAAGGGCCAGGGGCATGAGTTTCTCGGAGGCGAGGAAATTCTTCAACACGAACGAAGCCGGAAATGTCATCCCCTCTTTCTCCACTATTTCGGCCCTCGCCGCAAGCACAAGTTCCGGCACATTGACCCCGTTGGGGCAATTCGAATAACATGCCCCGCAAAGGGTGCATTCCTTCATGTGCCTTACGTATGCCTCCTTAAAACCACCCTCCCCCCCGAACCTCGACTCCACCAAAGAGAGCCGCCCCCTCGGGCTTCCTCCTTCCCTCCTTAAGACGTCGTAGGTGGGGCAGAAACTCTTGCAGATGCCGCACCTTACGCATTTGGACGCTTCCATTATGTATGCGCTCTTATCCATTCTTCTCTTTTAGGGAAGCTCTGATTAATTCTTTTGAGAGAAACTTTTTATAAAAAGTTTCTCTCAAACTCTCTTCAAAAATTTTCAGTTACTATAGGTGGCTGCCACACCCTAACCGGAAAACCATATGAATTTATTGACAAAAATAACCGGGTGGGGCAGCCACCTATAACTGAAAGTCTTTGGAAAGAGGCAGGGCTCCCATTGCTGCGCAGCAATTGCAATGGGAAGTGGAGAACCTTTCCGACCCACCCTGCGGGTGGGTGCCCGAAGGTTTCCCCCAAAAAGCATTTAATCAGAAGTTGCTTAAATATAACCGGGGCTCCGCTCCTTTGAAAATATCTTGCCGGGATTAAGTATCCCGTTCGGGTCGAGTGTTCTCTTTATCTTCCTCATTACCTCGATGGTATCAGGGGTAAGTTCCATTGAGAGGTAAGGCAGTTTGGCGATACCGATGCCGTGTTCCCCCGAGATGGTTCCGCCCAGACTCAAGGTAAGTTCAAATATATCTTTTACCGCATCCTCCCCGCGTCCGGTTTCATCCGCGTTAGTCTTGTCGAACATGACGTTTACGTGAATATTGCCGTCTCCCGCGTGTCCGAAACTCGCTATCAGGACCCCTCTCGTTTCCGCTATACCCCTTATGCCCCTTACCAGTTCCACAAGGCGGGACCTTGGAACAACAACGTCCTCGTTCAATTTGTTGGGCCTGACCCTATTAAGGGACGGAGAGACGTTCCTCCTCACCCTCCAGATGTCCTTTACTTCGTTCTTTGTAGAGGCGACCCTGAATCCCACGGCCTTGTTTTCCGTGGAGATACGTCTTATGTCCTCTACATCCGCCCCCACACCGTCCTCCCTTCCATCTACCTCGACAAGGAGGACGGCCTCAACGCCGCCGAACCCCGCCTTTACGTACTCCTCCACACACCTCAAACATACGCTGTCCATAATCTCAAGCGTTGCCGGCACTATCTTTGCGTTTATTATTGACGACACCGCGCCTGCCGCATCCTCAAGGCTTTTAAAGGTAATGAGCATGGTTTTCTGCGCTGGAGGCAGAGGCAGGAGTCTTAAGAACGCCCTCGTTACAACCCCGAGCGTCCCCTCGCTTCCGACGATAAGCCTTGTAAGGTCATAGCCCACAACCCCCTTGAGTGTCTTCCTCGTCCCTGTAAAGACAATCTCGCCCGTCGGCATGACAACCTCAAGGCCCAGGACATAATCCCTCGTAACCCCGTATTTTATCGCCCTCGGTCCTCCGCTGTTTTCGGCGATGTTACCGCCTATGGTCGAAAACTTAACGCTCGTAGGGTCGGGCGGATAGAAAAGGCCGCGGCTTTCGGCCTCGGCCTGCAAATCCCCGGTGATAACGCCGGGCTCGACATCCGCCGTGAGATTTTCCGCGTCTATCTCCCTTATATTCCTCATCCTTTCCAATGAGAGCGTAAGCCCCCCCTCGATTGGGAGGCTTCCCCCGGTAAACCCGGTGCCCGCACCCCTCGGCACCACCGGGAAGTTCTCTCTGTTCGCCATCTTTAGTATACGGGAGATATCCCCGGCGCCGCCGGGGAAGGCGACTCCGTCCGGAGGATACTTCCTGTTCATCGCATCGTAGGAATAGGAAACGAGAGCCTCCCTTTCAAAGGAGACGTTCCCTTTTCCGAGTATCTTCACAAGTTCGCCTCTGAGCGCGGCGGACAGCATATTTCCTACGCTTCCTCCTCTTTGAGCACATAACCGACCCCCCTGACCGTGTGTATGAGCCTCTTTAAGGGGTCTTTGTCAATCTTATTCCTCAAGTGGTTTATGTAAACGTCAACGACGTTTGTTTCCGTGTCGAAACTCTGGCTCCATACGTGCTCCGCTATGAGAGTCCTCGAAAGGACCCTGTTGGGGTTCCTGAGCAAATACTCAAGGAGGGCGTATTCCTTTAGCGTAAGTTCGACCTCAACACTCCCGCGCCGGGCCTTCCTCGTTTGCGAGTCGAGGCTTAAGTCCGCAAACTTCAACAGCGCAGACCCCTGCGAGACCCTTCTCGTAAGCGCCCTTATCCTTGCGAGCAACTCCTCGAAGGCAAACGGTTTTGTAAGATAATCGTCCGCCCCCAGATTAAGCCCCGCCACTCTGTCCTCGACCGAATCGCGCGCCGTCAAAAGCAGTATCTGGCTCTTGACCTTCCCCTGTTTAAGAAGTTTTAGGACCTCAAGCCCGCTCTTCTTCGGCAGCATTATGTCGAGCACTATGACATCGTACTCGCGGCCCTGTGCATACTCTTCGGCCTCTACGCCGTCGGTCGCCATATCAACGCCGTAACCCTCCTGTTCAAGCCCGCGTTTTACGAACCGGGCCACTTTCTTTTCGTCTTCGACTACAAGCACCCTCATAGAGCCGATTACCTCCCGTGACAATACCTTATGAAGGAAACGGGCAGGTCGTTCTCTGAAACCCTGCCTATTGCCGTCATCGAAATGTTGCCGGGCTTGAGAAGCCTTGCGGCTAACTCCCTTACATCCGCCGCCCTTACGCCGTCTATCGCCGATATTATCTCTTTTACAGGCACTACCCTCTTAAAGTATATCTCATCCCTCGCGAGTTTGGTCATCCGGGCATCGCTTGCCTCGAGCCCCAACAGCATCCCGCCCTTTAACTGCTCCCTCGCCACCTTAAGTTCCTCTCTCCCGACAGCCCTCGCCAGACCCTTCCATTCCTTGATTACAAGGCTTACGACCTTCTTGAAATCCTCCCTGGATGTGCCTGCATAAACAACAAGGGCGCCCGCGTCCTTCATGAGGTTGAGATAAGAATAGACCGAGTACGCAAGCCCCCTCTTCTCCCTGATTTCCTGAAAGAGCCTCGAACTCATCCCCCCTCCGAGGATGTTGTTAAGTATGTAAAGTTTATACCTGTCTTCATGGGATTGAGCGGGCGCAGGCACCCCGATGCACAGATGTACCTGCTCAAGTTTCTTCCTTACAAGCCTGACGCCGCTTTCCGGCCTCGGGGGTGTGGAGGGATTGCCGCCTCCCTTCCCCTTTGCCCCCTTGAGGGCCTTCTCTAATAATTTTACCACATTTTTAGCCTTTATTCCTCCTGCGATGGATATAAAGACATTCCCTGCGTGGTAGTGCCTTCCGAAATAATCGAGCACGTCGCCCTTCATGAAAGAACCAACGGTCTTTTTGCTGCCCAGGACCGGAGTCCCGAGGGGATGGCCATGCCACATGTATGCCGCAAAGAGGTCATGTATGAGGTCGTCCGGGGTATCGTCGACCATCTTTATCTCCTGTAGAACCACCATCCTTTCCTTTTCGAGTTCCACCGGGTCGAAGACGGAATTGAGGAATATGTCGGAAAGGATGTCCATGGCAAGGGGGACGTCTTTATTGAGGACCTTCGCATAAAAGCAGGTATATTCCCTGCTCGTGAAGGCATTGAGTATACCCCCGACACTCTCTATATCCTTTGCTATGTCGAGCGCGGTTCTTTTGCGCGTGCCCTTAAAGAGAAGATGCTCTATGAAATGGGAGATTCCCCTCTCTTTAGCCTCCTCGTCCCTTGAGCCGTTTTTGACCCACACCCCGACGGTGGAGGATTGGCACTCGGGCATCTCCTCTGCGATTACCTTAACGCCGCTCTCTAAAATGGTCTTATGGATGCGTGACATAAAGGGGTTCTTATGTGAGAGAAACTTCCGGATTAAGGGGAAGGTCCCAGAAGGAGCGGGACATTCCCCTGTACGTGAGTTAATCCGCACAGATTAAGAACGGTTTGGGATTAAAATTCTCCGCCATAAATGACGGAGAATTTTGATGGCAAGGTGTGCCGTCTTTTATATTTGCCCGCCCGACCCATCCTTCGGCTGGGTACCCCGCGCCCTTGAAAGGGCGGGATTGCGGCGGGCACTCCATTCCAAAGAACTAAAGAGGCTAACCCTGGGGAAGGGTCTGTCCGAGGGCATCTTTTCTCGAAAGTTTTATCTTGCCGTCCCTGTCGACATCTATGACCTTAACGAGGACTTCATCTCCTTCCTTCAGGATGTCCCTCACGTTCTTTACCCTTTCTTCGGCGAGTTGGGATATGTGTATAAGGCCGTCGGTGCCCGGGAATATCTCCACGAAGGCCCCGAATTCCATTATCTTTCTCACCTTTCCGAGGTAAAGTTTCCCGACCTCCGCCTCCTGCGTCAGCCTTCTTATAATCGCTATCGCTTTCTTTGCGGCATCTTCGTCGACGGAAGCGATATTCACCCTGCCGTCGTCCTGGATGTCTATCTTTACCCCTGTCTCATGCACAATGGCCTTTATGTTCTTCCCGCCTGGCCCGATTACGTCTTTTATCTTCTCGATTCTTACCTGTATCGTGATAATCCTCGGCGCATAGACGGAGAGTTCAGCCCTGGGTTTATCTATGGCCTCCTCCATCTTGCCGAGAATCTTCAACCTCCCTTCCCTTGCCTGGAAGAGCGCCTCGCGCATTATCTCGGCGGTAACGCCCCCTATCTTTATGTCCATCTGGAGGGCCGTAACCCCGTCCTTTGTGCCTGCCACCTTGAAGTCCATATCCCCGAGATGGTCTTCGTCCCCGAGTATGTCCGAAAGCACAACGTATCTTTCGCCCTCTTTGATAAGTCCCATCGCAATGCCCGCGACATGGCACTTGACCGGCACCCCGGCGTCCATAAGGGAAAGCGACGCCCCGCAGACCGTGGCCATCGAAGAGGAGCCGTTACTTTCGAGGATGTCCGAGACGACCCTTACGGTATATGGGAACGCACCCTCCTCGGTCGGGAGTATCTTCGAGACCGCCCTCTCCGCGAGTGCGCCGTGCCCTATCTCCCTCCTTCCGGGCCCTCTCAGAATCTTAACCTCCCCCACTGAAAAAGGCGGGAAGTTGTAGTGCAGCATGAACGTCTTGTATTCCCATCCCGAGAGCGCGTCTATCTTCTGCTCATCCTCCGATGTGCCCAGCGTTGTCGCTACCATGGCCTGTGTCTCTCCCCTGGTAAAAAGCGCCGAGCCGTGGGTTCTCGGAAGTATCCCGACCTCGCAGTTTATCTCTCTTATGTCCGTCGGACTCCTGCCGTCCACCCTTGCGCCGTCGAGGACATTCTTTCTCATTATGGCGTACTTAAGGTCGCCGAATATCTGGATTATATCCCCTTCCCTGCCCTCGAACTCGCCCGAGAGGGCGGATAGAACCTCTTTTTTAATCTCGCCGATTCTCCCGTATCTCTCGAGTTTCGTCCTGATGCCGAGCGCCTCCTTGAGTTTATCCTCCGAGAGTCCCCTGACCCTTCCCTCAAGCTGGGGGTCGGCGGGCGCAACATCGACTGCTATCTTCTCAACCCCGCATTCCTTTATAATCCTTTTTTGCAGTTCCAATATGCCGCGCATGCTCTCCTGAGCAAACTCAAGCGCCGCAACAAGGGTATCTTCCGGAATGAACCTCGCCCCTCCCTCGACCATGATGATGCCGCTTTCCGAGCCGGCCACGAGAAGGTCTATATCGTTCGCTTTCTGCTCGGCGAGGGACGGGTTGCATACGAAGGCTCCGTTGAGCCTGCCGACCCTCGCGGAGGCTATGGGGCCGTCGAAAGGGATGTCCGAAATCCCCAATGCAATGGATGCCCCGATTGCAGCGATAATCTCCGGGTTGTTTTCCTGGTCTACGGAAAGCACCGTTGAAACGACCTGGGTTTCATGGCTGTACCCTTCTTTGAAGAGCGGCCTTAAGGGCCTGTCTATGAGCCTCGAACATAAAACCTCCCTCTCGCTCGGGCGCCCTTCGCGTTTAAAGAACCCGCCTGGGATCTTTCCCGCGGCATATGTCATCTCAAGATAATTCACGGTAAGGGGGACGAAGTCGAGCCCCTCCTTAGCCTCAGCGGCCCTGCACGCCGTCGTAAGCACGACCGTATCGCCGTATCTTATGGTGCAACTGCCGTTGGCCTGTTTCGCCATCTTTCCCACCTCTATCCTGATGGGCCTGCCAGCATAATCCATCTCGTATATCTTTACCATCTCAATCCTTTCTACCCGTTAGTAAAAACCCTAAAGTCAAAAAATATAAGTTCGCGCATAACATCGCGTCCGTCCGCGCAGGCGCGATAACGGCCGGCTTTGAGGCCTTCGCTACTTTCTCAGCCCGAGTTTGGTGATGAGTTTTTCGTAACGGCTTCCGTCCTTTCTCTTCAGATACTCAAGGAGCCTTCTCCTGTGCCCCACCATCTTAAGAAGCCCCCTCCTCGAGTGGTGGTCCGAGGTGTGCACCTTGAGGTGTGAGCCAAGGTAGTCTATCCTGCCGCTTAAGAGCGCCACCTGCACCTCGGCGGAGCCGGTATCTCCCTCATGGGTCTTGAACTCCCGTATAATCTCCTGTCTCTTTTCGCTGGTAATCATCTCTCTTTATTAACCTCCTTAAAAAGTCTTTACCGTGGGGAACATCTTTACAAGAGAATTCCGGCCAAATGTTATCATCTATTTTCAAAAGAGTGAAGCAAAAACCCGGTCCACCCCTCTTCGGGCTCCACTCCCCCGGCGGCATCGAGGATAAGCGCCTCAAGGGGAATTATCCTTTCCCTGAGCAAACCCTCCGGACAATCGGGCAAGACCGCCGTATCGAGTGTGAATCTGCCGCTCCTGGTGCGTTTGAGTTCCTTAAGATACGCCCCGCAGCCCAAGGTCTGCCCCGCATCATGGCAGAGGGTCCTTACGTATGTTCCCTTTGAGCAGACGGCCCTGAATGTGACGCAAGGGAGTCCTATTGCGAGCACATCCATCGAATAGACCTCTATCTCCTTGGGCTCGCGAGGAACTGTAATCCCCTTCCTCGCTAATTTGTAAAGGGGAACCCCGTTTTTCTTCACGGCGGAGAACATCGGCGGAATCTGTTTTATCCTGCCGCAAAAACCCTTCAGAACGCGCTCCACATCTTCAGCCCCCACCCCCCCTGTTGCAAAGGTCTTTACCACCCTCCCTTCACCGTCAAACGTGTCTCTTTCCTCTCCGAGTTTGAGGGTGGCGACGTATTCCTTGCTGCCGCCCGAAAGCAGGTCCGCATACTTTGCGGCGCGGTTTATGACGAGCGGCAACACCCCGGTTGCCATCGGGTCAAGGGTTCCTAAATGTCCCACCTTCTTTGCGCCGAGGACCCTTTTTGCCCTCAAGACGACGTCGTGGGATGTAAGCCCCTTCGGTTTGTCTATTATAAGCACCCCGTCCATTTTTCTTGGTATCCCCCCTTAAGAGGGGCCTCCGGCGCGGGCCTTTTTAGCGCCGCCTATGGGCCCGAGAAGGGCCTCTGAGACGGACGTCCTTACCTCTTCGAACCCGCCTTTGATATTAAACCCCGCGGCATGGGAGTGACCGCCCCCGCCGAACCTTTCAGCCACTGACGAGACATCAACTTCCCCCTTGCTCCTTAAACTCACCTTGTATTCGCCCGCAGCGCATTCCCTGAAAAGCACCCCCACTTCCACTCCCTCTATGGCCCTTGCGTAATTTACAAACCCGTCCGTAAGGTCCTTATCGCCCCCCACACTCTTTAGCATGTCGAGCGTTACCCTCACGACCGCCACCTTGCCCCCGTTAGCGAGTTCGAGAGTGGAGAGCACCGCACCGAGGAGTTTAAACTTCTCTGCCGGATAGTTTTCGTATACCTTCATGGCTGTATCCCATGGGTCCGCGCCGCACCTTACAAGCTCCCCCGCCTTCCTGAAGGCCTCCGGGGTCGAGGAACTGTAGCGGAAGGAACCCGTGTCCGTATGTATGGCCACGTAGAGATTTGTGGCCACGTCCTTGGTTATCTTTATGCCTGCGCTCACCAGAAGGTCAAAGACTATCTCCCCTGCGGCGCTGGCCTCTGGTACGACTATATTTATGTCCCCGAAGTTGTCGTTGGTTACATGATGGTCCATGTTTACTATCTTTCCGCGGCCTTTGAAGGAGGCAAACCCTTTGCCGAGCCTCTCTAACTGCCCGCAATCGACGGCAAAGGTGGCATCCACCTCCCCCGCGCCGGAAAGCGTGCGGCAGAGGAGTTCGCTGCCAGGCAGAAATCTATAGATGTCCGGCAGTTTGTCTTCGAGATACGGTATGACCTCTTTCCCTATCCCTTTAAGCGCCAGGGAAAGCCCAAGGAGAGAGCCCACGGCGTCGCCTTCGGGGCTTACATGGGATACGACGATAAACCTTTTCCCCTTCCTTATCTCTTCTACCGCGGCTCTAAATATGACCTTAACCATAAAAGTTTTTCTGACGGTCCTTGTACTCGAAAGTTTCCGGAGATGGTCAATAGAGAATCTTTACAGAAAAGTCCGCGTCCAGCACCACTTTTGACACGCACGCCTCGCGCCTGCGTCGACGCCTCACGGCGCGGCGACCCTCGGCTTCGCCGAGAGGCGAGCGCGGGTTGGCTTTAAATGTTATAGAGAAAGTCCTGTCAAAAGTGGTGCTGGGCGCGCCGGAAAGTCCCTCCCGGGAATCGGCGTTTTATCCGCCGCCCTTCTCCTTTATCTCCTTAATGACCCTCTCTATATGCTCCGAGTATTCGAGGGAGTCGTCGAAGGTAAACGTAACCGACGGTATAAACCTAAGGGACACCCGCTTTGCGAGGGTTCTTCTTATATAGCCGCTTGCGCTCTGAAGCCCCTCTCTCGTTTTTTCAACCTCTTCCTTCGTTCCTATGAGGCTGAAAAAGACCCGAGCCTCCTTAAGGTCTCCGGTCATCCTGACTTTCGTAATCGTTATGAAACCTATCCTCGGGTCCTTTATGTCGCCGTGGAGTATCATGGACGCTATTTCTTCCCTGATGAGATCCCCCACCCTGTCCGAACGCTTGTAGGCCATGGCACCCCACCCTCGAGTCCCTTGCATATTCCGATTATTTGCCGAAGAAGCGGAAAACGGGCAATACGGCCGTGGACATATCCTCTCCGCCTCATTTAAAAGGAGAACAGTTTATCAGTTCGATATCGTGCTCAATCACCTCAACCATATTAAGACCCTCTATGAAATTGAGCACCCTGTCCATGACGGAATTGATGGTGGCCCCGTCGCTTCCGATGGCAGAAACCCCTATCTCCGCCTTCTGCCAGAGGTCCTGACTGCCGACCTCCGCCACGGAGACGTTGAAGCGGTTTTTGACGTTCTCTATGACCTTTTTAAGGACATGCCTTTTGCCCTTGAGCGAGCAACTATCGTGTATTATAACACCTATATGGCATACTCCTACCACCATGGCAAAGACTGCTGAACCCTCGGGGCAAAGAAACACGGCGGCCCTTATACTCAAGATGGGACAACCTTACAATTTGGCGGCCTCTTCCTTCAATTCGTACGCCTCTATTATATCCCCCTTCTTTATATCGTTGTAACCCTCGATACTGATGCCGCATTCGTAGCCGGCCGCCACCTCTCTCGTGTCCTCCTTGAATCTCTTAAGGGACGCGATCTTTCCGTCGTATATTACTACGTTTTCTCTTATAAGCCTCACCTTCAGGCTCCTCTGTATCTTCCCGTCGACGACAAAACATCCGGCGATATTGCCGACCTTGGAAATCCTGAAGACCTCCCTAACCTCCGCCCTTCCGCTCGTCTCTTCCCTTACTATCGGCTCGAGCATGCCCTCCATGGCGTTTCTTATGTCATCGGCCAGGTTGTAGATTATATTGTAGAGCCTTATATCCACCGATTCATTCTGGGCAAGCATCTGGGCCTTTGCCTCAGGCCTTACGTTAAACCCTATAATAATAGCGTTCGAGGCCGCGGCCAGCATGACATCCCCTTCGTTTATGCCGCCCGCCCCCGCGTGTATCACCTTTATGGCGACCTTATCTCCCGAGAGTTTCCCCAGGACATCCTTGACGGCCTCGATAGAACCCTGAACATCGGCCTTTACCACGATGCTCAATTCTTTCACCTCGCCCTTGCTTATCCTGTCATACAGGTCGGCGAGGCTTACCTTGGCGGTCTTCAAAAGTTCCTTCTCGTGGCTCTTCCTCTCCCTCATGGCGGCGATCTGCTTTGCCGTGGCCTCATCCTTTACAACGGCAAACGTGTCTCCCGCCTGCGGCACCCCGGAAAGCCCCAGAACCTCCACGGGCATCGAGGGGCCCGCCTCTTCAATCCTTTTACCCCTGTCATTTGTAAGCGCCCTCAGTCTTCCGGAATAAATGCCGGCGACACAGGCATCCCCCACCCTTAAGGTGCCGTTCTGGATAAGGACGGTGGATACGGGGCCCCTGCCCTTGTCGAGTTTTGCCTCGATTATAACCCCCCTTGCATGGAGGGCGGGGGATGCATTAAGTTCCAGCATCTCGGCCTCGAGAAGCACCATCTCGAGAAGCTCTTTTATCTTTATCCCCTTCTTTGCCGATACCTCGACAAATATCGTTTCTCCGCCCAATGGTTCCGAAACGAGTCCGTACTCCATGAGCGCCTGCTTTACCCTGTCCGGGTTGGCCTGCGGGAGGTCTATCTTGTTTATGGCGACCATGATAGGCACACCCGCGGCCTTCGCATGGTTTATGGCTTCTACTGTCTGGGGCATAACGCCGTCATCCGCGGCGACAACCAGGACCACTATATCCGTTACCTTCGCGCCCCGGGCCCTCATCGCCGTAAACGCCTCGTGCCCCGGGGTGTCGAGGAAGGTTATATCGCCCCTGTCAAGATGCACATGGTACGCGCCTATATGCTGGGTTATGCCGCCGGCCTCATCGCTTGCGACGTTTGTCCTCCGTATCGCGTCGAGGAGCGAGGTTTTCCCGTGGTCGACATGCCCCATGACCGTAACCACCGGAGCCCTCGGCTTAAGTTCTCCCGCCTGTGCATCGGGTGCGGCTTCGATAAGCGATTCTTCCTCCACCGCGACATTTTCAACCCCGTATCCGTAATCCTGCGCCACGAGAGACGCCGCCTCGACGTCTATGAGTTGGTTGACCGTGGCCATGATGCCGAGCCCCATGAGTTTCTTTATTATCTCGCTCGCCTTCACCCCTATCCTCTGTGAAAAGTCGCTTACGCTTATGGCGTCTTCGACCTTTACCACCCTCTTTTCCGCCTTCGGAACGGTGATCTCGGTCTTTTTAAGCGGCCTCAGGTGCTGGGGAGACTGTTTGGGATGGGGCTTCTCCTTCACTTCATAGCGCTTGCCCTTTCTGTAGAGCTGTTTTACAGGGAAGCGCTTTTCTTTCCTGACTTCCTCCTTGAATATCTTAACCTCTCTTTTCGGAACCTTTTCCTTGAGCCTCTCTTTTGCCGGCTCTGCCGCTTTTGCAACCCCTTTTTCCGGAACCGTGGGGATTCCGGCCTCTTTCGCCGGGGCCTTTGAGGGCTTTTTGCCGCCTGCCATGGCCCTCTTTTTTTTACCTTCCACCTCTTCCCCTGCTTCTCTCAAAGGTGTCTTCTTTCCCGGGGCTTCGGCTTGAGCCTCTTTGGTTTCTTCGATTCTGGATGCTTCAGGCAAAACGCTGCCTTTGGCCTTCTCCTCTTTCTCGGGAAGAGGCCCGGCCGCACGCCTCCTTATGACAGCGGGCTTAATACGCTTTTCCTCAACCTCTGCGGTTGTCTTTTTTTCCTCTTTTTCAGCCATTTATATAAAGACCTGACGCCCTCTCTTTTTCACCTGTCAGGGTGAAAATCTTTTCGTAAAAATCTTTTTTCCGGAAGTCTTTTAACGGCGCGGCGGGTGCGCTTACGCAGGACCGCCGGGCTTTGCAAATTCCCTCGCGGCCTTGATTATGGCCGCGGCCTTCTTCTCTCCTATCCCCTCTATCTCCCGAAGGGCTTCGGGGGTCGAATTGAGAATATCCCCCACGCTCTTATAACCCGCCTTGGAGAGCGCCTTGTGTGTTTTCTCCCCGATGCCCTTAAGTCTCATGATATCCTCATTCAAAAGGGCCTCCTCCGCCTCTCTTAAAGAAGCGGCCGCGACCTCTTTCCTCAGCGACTCCTCAGGCGAAAGTTCCTCTTTATGTGTCTCCTTCGCCTCGCTCTCGGTGTGGATGTCTATCTTCCACCCCGTAAGTTTCGCGGCGAGCCTTACGTTCTGCCCCTTCCTGCCGATGGCGAGAGAGAGTTGCTCGTCCGGCACTATGACCTCCATGCTTTTTTCGTCCTCGTCCACGACAACCTTGCTTATCTGCGCAGGCGAGAGGGCGTTTTTTGCCAGTATCGCCGGGTCTTCGGACCAGCGGATGATGTCTATCTTCTCCCCCTTGAGTTCCTGCACCACCGCCTGAACCCTCGAGCCCTTAAGCCCCACACACGCTCCGACCGGGTCCACGTCGGGGTTGTTAGAATCGACCGCTATCTTCGCCCTCTCGCCGGGCTCCCTGGCGGCGGCCTTTATCTCGACTATCCCCTCGTATACCTCCGGCACCTCCATCTGAAATAGTTTCATGAGAAATCCGGGGTGGGTCCTGCTCATGGCAACCTGCGGCCCCTTGCTGTCGCTCCTTACGTCCAGGACTATCCCCCTTATCCTCTCACCCTGGCGGTAGATTTCCCTCTTTACCTGCTCTTTTTTGGAAAGTACCGCCTCGGCCCTGCCGAGGTCCACCACCATGTCTCCCCTCTCAAACCTCTGGACGATGCCGGTTATTATCTCGCCTTTCTTCTCCCCGTACTCCTTGGAGATTATGTCGCGCTCCGCCTCTCTGACCTTCTGGATGATAATCTGCTTTGCCGTCTGCGCGTCTATACGCCCCAACTCGCGCGAATCGAGTTTAAGCCCGAGGCTGTCGCCGACCCTTGCCTCGGGGTCGTGAGTATGGGCGCCTTCAAGAGAGATTTCCCTGTCGGGGTCCACTACATCCTCCACAACGGATTTGAACACAAAAAGTTCTATCTCGCCGGCCTCTTCGTTATAGCGCGCCTCTATCGCCTTGTTGGGGCCGAACCGTTTTTCGGCGGCCTTTACAAGCGCGGACTCCAGTGCCTCTACGAGTATCTTCTTGTCAATACCCTTGTCTTTTTCCACCTGCTCTATTATCTGCGCCAGGTTCGCAAACATCTAACTTCCTCCTTACAAAAGACCCTCTTGCCGGGGATATTAAATACGGGGCAGGTATATTCGCCCCAGCACCACTTCGGGTGCCGGCGGTGTCAGTAAACAACCAGCGTTTGATATCCGAAGTGGTGATGGGCGCTCCATTTCAGATAACTATCTCAAGCCTCGCCCTGTCTATATTCGATAATTCTATCTGACAGAGTTTGCCGTCCGCGTCCTTTACGACGATATTGCCTTCCTCTATCCCCTCAAGAGTGGCGTTCTTAAAATTCCTTCTGCCCTCAACGGGTTTTTTAGTCCTTATGCGCACCTTATGGCCGACCGCCCCGATAAAATCCTTTTCCCTGATAAGGGGCCTGTCGAGGCCCGGGGATGAGACCTCAAGAGAATAACTCTCCGGCATCATGTCTTCCACATCGAGGATGGTTGAGAGTTCACGGCTGACCTTTGCGCAATCCTCAACCGTCACCCCTCCCGGTTTGTCTATCAATATGCGGAGCACCCTCCTGCCCTCCTCAAAAACATATGCAATATCGACGAGACGAACGCCGTACCCCTCCGCCACCGGCAACGCAAGTCCCCTTACCTTCTCCTCCAGACCCTGTATCATCAAGGATATTCCCATGCGCTTTAATGAAAAAAGTGGGCCTTCGCCCACTTCTTAAATTATTAATCTATCACATGAAAAAAATCTTTGCAAGAGTAAAGTTGACCGTCCCCGCATACGGCCGTTCTTTACTTCAATGCCGCGAGATACTCCACTATGGCCGCCCTTTCTTTTTTGGAGAAGGGGTAGGCAGGCATGAACGTGCCCGGTTTTACGGACTGCGGGTCTTTAAGCCATTTATCGAGCCATTTTCTGCTTCTTTTCTGCCCCTCACGCGTCAAATCCGGGTATCTGGCCCTTCCCGATAGCGGGTCTTCTATCCTGTGGCAGGACTTGCAGTCATACTCCTCTATAAGCCTTTTGCCGGCCTCCTTTTTTGAAACCTTTCCGAGGAAGTCTTTCCTTATATCCTTCTTGAATGTCTTAAACAAGGCTATGAGGTCTAAAACTTCCTCCTGTGTCTTCCACGGAACCTTCGGCATATCGGTATCTTTCAGAATGGAAGGCGGGTCATTGAGCCATCTTACGAGCCATTCGTCAGTCCGTCTCATGGTAACATGGGTAAGGTCAGGGCCGAGAGCGCCCCCGGACAACTCTATGCTGTGGCATGCCGGACAGCCCCTGCCCCTGAATATCTCCTTACCTTTTTCCGGGTCTCCCGATACCCCGGGCGTCTGCGCAAAGACGCTTTGGCAGAGTAGTACAAGGAGGACTAAAAAGATTATCCTTGATGACATAGCCGCCATCCGATGTCCGTTCAACTTATATCTCACTTACACCTCCCAAGATAACAAGATAAGGCGGCTTGAGAATTATCCGCCGTGTTCCCCCTTGGACATTACATGGCCCCGGGCACCGGTTTAGGAAGTTTCTTCTTTGCCCCCATATCTATCCTTCTTCCCTTGCTCAAAGAATAGACGTACGCCTCAAGGTCAACGGCCTCCTGGCTGTTTAAGTCAAGCGGGGCTCCCTTTAGAAAGGTCATTATGCAAATGTTATTCTGCCCTCCGACGGTTGAGACGGCCTTCATGGGCCCTATAGGCTTGGGAAAACCAGCGGCCGCGCCGATAAGGGTCGGGATGGCCGCCTTCATGGCCATTCCCTTCCACTCCATCTCGGCTGCCCCGCCTATGGTGCCCCCTTTAGGATGGCAGGTAGAGCAACTCGTGCCGGTTGCGTTATTGCCCAGGGTCGTGTCGTTAAAGAGCCCCTCCCCCCTCTTTATCGACGCATCGAGGGTATCGGGCTGCATCTCCATCATCGCCTTCTTCATCGCCTCCACCTTTTCCGGGGGCATCAATCCATGCCCATCCCGGGGGCCATGGGGCTCCGTCATTTTTTCCATACCCGTCTTTTCCGCGCCCATTTCCGCGGCAACCACGTAGCCGCCGAGCGCAAGTGAGATAAAAAACGCCATTGCCAATGTTTTTGCCTTCATATCCCGTCCCTCCATGAAAGAAAGTTAATCACTCCATTGCGGGAATGTCAAGGCAGGCGGTAAAGGAAAGGACCCGAGACGCTTGTTTAACGGAAAAACCTCTGCTATACTCGCCTTACTCGATTGATTGGAGGTGTTCCGTGAAAGAAGATGCAAGGCTAAAAAAACTCGGCGCCCTGATGACCGAGAACCTCCGCATAGACTTAAAGAAGAACCTCATACGCCTCAATATGGAAGGCGACTCCATAGTCATTGAGGGGACGGTAGAGAGGGTCGCGGACAAGAAAAGGGCTCTTCTTTTAGCGATGGGGATAGAGGGGACATCAGGGGTTATTGACCGGTTGAAGGTTAAGCCGGCAAAGACCATGAGCGATAAGGAGATTTACAGCCACCTTGTAAATGCGATTTCAGAAGAACCAACCCTCGCCTCTTCGGACATAAAGATAGAGGTCAGAGACGCGGTTGTTGACATAGAAGGGGGCGTCGGGTCGCTTAGCCACAAACGCCTCATGGGTGTCTTTGCATGGTGGGTCCCGGGGAGCATGGAAGTCATAAACTCGCTTGAGGTCGAACCCCCTGAAGAGGACTCGGACGATGAAATAAGCGACGCATTACGGGTTGTGATGGAAAAGGACCTCCTCGTTGATGAGTCTACTATCAGGGTTTCCACAAAGAACTGGGTTGTAACATTATCCGGGACTGTAAGAAAAGAAAGCGAAAAAGAAGCCGCTGAAAACGACGCCTGGTATGTATGGGGAGTGAACGGGGTGGTAAACAACATCGTGGTTGCCGGCAAAAGGGCCGGGTAGATATATTCCAAGCCCCGGGCATGCCCTTTAGAGATTTCGGTGTGTCCCCGCGTCGCCGCGAGGCGTGCTCACACCGAAATATCATAGCCTCCCTTTCGGGAGGACTCCGGGGTTGTTTCGGCGAGGGGACTCACCGAAACATCAACTCCCGGCTTGCCCCTTTCTTTAAAGTTAACCGACCCTACTCTACCACCCTCACCTTTATCTCGATTCTTTCCTCCGGGACGTCCCTTGAGTCCCTGGGCTGTTCAACTATCTTATCGACGACGTCCATCCCCCTTACCACCTCGCCGAACGCGGTATACTGCCCGTTTAAGGAAGATACGTCCTTCACCATTATGAAAAACTGGGAGCCGCCGCTATCGGGTTCGCTTTTCCTCGCCATGGACAACACCCCGCGCTTATGGGGCATCTGATTGAACTCCGCGGGTATGGTGTAGCCTGGGCCTCCCATCCCGTATGTCGCCCTGTCAGGCGTTTTTGTGTTCGGGTCCCCCCCCTGTATCACAAAGCCCGGTATCACCCTGTGGAATACCGTTCCGTCATAGAAGCCCTCTTTTGCGAGTTTTACGAAATTCCTTACATGCCCCGGAGCGGCGTCGGGATAGAACTTGAGTTCTATCTCGCCGAACTTCGTTTCTATAACGGCCCTCACCTTCTTAATATCTTTCACATCCATGGTATCCTTCTGTCCTCCTTTGGCTGAAACCGGGAGTAATGCAAGCATAAAAACCGCTGCCAAAACAGCCCCGGGTACCCTCGCAATCTTCATATGACTCGCTCCCTCCTTTTAAATGTACCTTTAGTTTTAATACCGTTTGCATGGAAAATCAAGAGGGTTTTATCCCCTTCCCTTTTAGATGCCTCCTTACGTAGGCCACGGCGTCTTTCTTGGTGCGGACGGCCCCCTCCTCGACCCCCTCTGAAATCTCTCTCATTATCTCTCCCACGGCCGGGCCCTCGTCCACGCCGAAGACGTGTTTTATCTCATCCCCGCTTAGAAGGGGCTTCGGCTTTCTCTTCGAATACACGTCGAAATAAAAACCGAGCATATCCAGAACCACCCTGAGGAGCCTTTCGTCCTCCCCTCCCCCCGTAGCCCTCGCATCGCTCAGGCCTATTAAAAGAAGGTCGCACCCCAACTCTCCGCCGGCCGAATTGAAAAAATGCGACCTTGCCCTCAAGGAAGGTTTAGGGAGGCCGGCGAGGGTAAAGATGCGGTGGTGGTTCCTTACCAGTGTCGCCACGGCCTTTACGGCCTTGCGGCTCATCTTAAGCCTTTTCAATACCCTCTTTACCGCGGCCTCGCCTTCCACCTCGTGCCCTATGAATCCAAGGACACCCTCTTCGAACTTCATTGCGGCCGGTTTTCCGATGTCGTGGAGGAACGCCCCGATTTTGAATACCGCCTCCCTCCCGATACCTCCGGTCATTCCCTCAAAATGTCCTTTAAGCCCGGCGTGGAGGGGCCTGCCGGACAGAATGACCTCAGCCTCTCGGAGCGTATTCAGAGAATGGCCGAGGAGGTCGTAACCGGCAAGAGACCCCCACCCCTTCAACTCAGGAAAGATAACACCTAAAATACCCGCCTGAAATAATTTCTCTATGCTCCCCCACGACCCCGGATGCGAAAATATCAGCGCCACCTCGTCCCTTATCCTCTCGGCCGCGCTCTCCGATAGGAGCGCCCCTTTTTCCTTAATGAGCGCTCCGGTCGATTCCTCTATCCTGAAGGCATATTGCTGGGAGAGCCTTATGGCCCTCAAAAGCCTCAAAGGGTCTTCATCAAAGACCCTTGGGGATACCGCCCTCAATACCATCTCTTCTATATCCCTCAACCCCCGGTGGGGGTCTATCAGTCCGGGTATTTCTTTCCCAAAAAGGTCCGGGATACTCAAGGCAATCGCATTGACGGTAAAGTCCCTTTTCCCGAGGTCTCTTAAGACATCGCCGTCCTTAAGTAAAGATATATCGATTGTGGCGATGGGCCCCTTCTTTATTACAATCCTCCATGTGGGGGACTCTTCGTCCAGAAGGAAAAAACTCCCTCCGAGGGCCTTACTGAGCCCCTGCGAAAACCCCCGTACATCCCCAAGGAGAGAAAAGTCATAATCCCGCCCCGGTTCCTTTTTAAGAAAAATATTTCTTAAAGCGCCCCCGACCATGTAGACCGGGGCCTTAAGCCCATTGCTCAGGCTGTATACTTCCCTGACAATCCGGTCTCCCCTGAGAATGGAAAAGACATTTGCCAATACGCCCGAAAAACAAAAGGCCGGCTCCGGCCGGCCTTTTACGGTATTGCCTTTCCTGCCACTCGTCATAAAAATTCCACTTCTATCATGTCATCGTCTTTAGGGACATCGTCCTCTTCTTCAGAAAATTCCTTTACCTTGTCAGATACCTCTCTATATTCGGGGTCCGTTCCATAAACCGTCCTGAACATCTCCACGGCTTCCACCGAGTTGCCCGCGGCCTCATATGCAAGCCCGAGCTCATAGAGGAGCCCTTTCCTTTCCTCATCGCTCCGCCCCTGCGCCTTCAGTGCCTTTAAATAATAACTTATCGCATCGCCTGGCGCGCCCGTCGACATCGCGCAGAGCCCCAACCTTGTGTAGGCGTCGAACTCGAAGAGGGGGTTCTGAACTGAAATCTTGAATTCCCTCAAGGCGTCAGCGAAGAGTTCCATCTCCATATACGCCTTTCCCATATTATGGTGGGTTTCGGCATCCTCGTGTCCCAGCCGTTCCCCCATACCGGCCTTTATCTCCTCGACCGTCTCCCTTGCCTCCCCCTCGGGCCATGCGCTTACTATCTTATCTACGGCCTCTTCGAGGCCGAGTTCCTTGGAGAGGTCTACAAAATCTTCCTTGCCCTCTTTTTCCGCAGGTTCTCCTTCAGATGCGGCGAGGGAGGGCATTGCGGGAAGCCCTTCTTCCTCCTTTTCCTCCAATCCGGCTTCAGGCGCCTCTGCCCCTTCCTCTTCCCCCGCCCTTTCTATAATCTCCTCTATCGATGCCTCCTCCACAACCTCTTCCACAACCTCTATCGGCTCCAATACCTCGGCCTCTTCCTCCTCTCCGATAGACACCTCGAAAAACTCCTCTTCCCCATACGTAGAGGGAACACTCTCTCCCCTCTCTCCCCCCGCCCTTTCCATGACCTCTTGTTTTTTTACTTCTTCCCCGGGAAGAACGGCGGACTTCTCCTTCCCCCCGGCGTTAGGCAAAGGCGTCTCTTTTGGAACGCTTCCTTGCGGCGAGATTACCCCTTCCCCGGCTTGGGGGGACGCCTTTTCTTTAACCGCTCCACATTGCGGCGGCGCCGCCTCTTTTGCCTCTTCCCCCGCCTCGATATTACGCAGTATCCCCCTTGCCTTCTCGTTGGCCGGGAAGACTTCGAGTACGGCTTTGGACAAGGCCTTCATCTTCTCTTTATCCAGTCTTTCCGTATATACGTCTAAAAGGGACTGTGCATAATCCGAAAACCGGGATGTCTCGCCCTTCCTTCTGTAAAGTTCACAGAGCCCCTCCATGACCATGGGCTCTTTCCCGTGGGATTTGTAAAGTTCCAGGAGTATCTTCTCGGCCTTATCGAGTTTGGCCTGCAGAAAAAACCTGTCCACAACCCAGCAATACTCGGAGAGCGCATCCTCTTTGTAGCCGGAATTTTTGTACGTCTCGGCGAGTTTAAGTTTAAGACCCACGTTCTCAGGGTCGATAGAGACCATTTTTTTAAGGAGTTCCAGCACATCGGAGGTCTTTCCCTTCTTCTCAAATGCGCTTACAATGTGGCTGTACTCGCTTACGGCGTCGACAATGAGCCTCTGCCTGGTATAGAGGTCTGCGAGTTTATGGTGGACATCGAGGCTTGTCTCATCGAGTTTCATCACCTGCTTGTATACGGCTATCGCCTTCAGATAGAAGCCCTTATGCGCGTATATCCTCGCAACCTCGCCGTACTCTTTTATGGCGCCTTCTTTCTGGTTTGCCTTTACCAGCAGGTCCCCCAATCTCAGGCGTATTGAGATATCGGCGGGGTCCATCTCCGATATCTCCCTGTAATCGGCAATGGCCTTGTCGAGATACCCTTTCTGGATGTATTTTTGCGCCCTGTCTATTAACTTTTCTTTATTCATAATTCATATGCCGAAAGAAGCGAGCCTCCTCTCTATATCCCCTGCGGCCCCGTCCATGTTCCAGCCGCTCTTTGAATATCTCTCTTCTCTAACGAGGTCTTTAAGCCGCCTCTCCTCGGAGCTCAGGGCGGATTCCTTGAACCTGACCTTAAGCCCCTCTTCGAGCCTCTCTGCAAGTATGCCTCTGAACCCTTCCTTTCCCGCGTCCGAGAAGGCCCCCACCCACGACATCTTTTCAATCGCCGCGGCGCCGAAGATACGCCGGACTAAATCTTTGTCGACGCCGAAGAGGATAGAGCCGTGCTGAAGGAACGTCTTCTTAAAGCGCCTCTGGCAGCTGCCGACTATCTTCCTGCCATCCGCGAGTATTTCATACCTCCGAGGGGCATGGAAACATGACTCTCCGGCTTCCGGACGGGTTCCCCGCTTATCTGAAATCTCCGGGTCCGGAAAAGAGGCCTCTATGCCGATTCCCCGGAGCGCATTCACGATGCAACCCGATATCGTCATATACGCGCCGAGTATCCCGGCTGAAAAGAGCGGATGCGTAGAGTCGCACACCAGAGAATATGTAAGTTCCGCATGATGGAGCACGGCCCTTCCTCCGGTTATCCGCCTTACAAACGGAACCCCGCACCCCGCAAGGGACATGGGATTCTGCCTGTAGCCTATGGACAGTGTTGGGGTTATCCATTCATAGAGCCTGACCGCCGGGGTAAAGCCGCCTCTCTCCCCCGCCCGGAGAATGGCCTCGTCTTTAGCCATGTTCTCGACCCCGCAATCCGGCCCGTCCAGAATAAGCCTCCATTCCACTCTCGATAACCTCCTGTAAGCGCCCGGCACCACTTTTGACAGGGCTTCCTCCATAACATTCAAAGCCAACCCGCGTCGCCGCGAGGCGTGCGTGTCCAAAGTGGTGCTGGACGTGTCGAAAGTGGTGCCGGGCGCGGAAAAAAGGGCGATTATATATTTTACGAAAATCTCGAGAGGAAATCTATGTCTATGGTGCCGGCGATGAAGTCGTGGTCTTTCATTACCTCAATAAGAAGCGGTATGTTTGTCTGTATGCCCGATATCGCGAACTCCTCGAGTGCCCCGGACATCTTCTTTATGGCCTCTCTTCGCGTGGATGCGTGGACTATGAGTTTTGCGAGCAAGGGGTCGTACTGGCTCGGCACGGTGTAGTTGCAGTAGATGGCGGTATCCACCCTCACGCCCGGCCCTCCGGGAAGATACAGGGCTGTAATCTTTCCGGGGGATGGGACAAAGGTTTTAGGGTCTTCGGCGTTTATCCTGCATTCAATGCTGTGCCCCTCCATCCTGATGTCTTCCTGCTTGAAGGGGAGTCTTCTGCCGGCGGAGATATTTATCTGTTCCTTGAGGATATCGATGCCTGTTGTCATCTCCGTTGCCGGGTGTTCCACCTGGACCCTGGCGTTCATCTCCATGAAATAGAAATTTTTGTCCTTATCGACGAGGAATTCCACGGTCCCGATGTTCGTATAGCCTATGGCCTTGCAGAGCCTGACCGCGGCCTCTCCCATCTTATCCCTCAGTTTCTCGTCAACGACCGGCGATGGTGATTCCTCGATTATCTTCTGGTGTCTTCTCTGGATAGAGCATTCCCTCTCGCCGAGGTGCACGATATTACCGTGCTCGTCCGCCATAATCTGGATTTCTATGTGCCTCGGCCTTTCGCAGTATCTCTCTATAAAAACCTCTCCATCGCCGAATGCGCTCCTGGCCTCTCTGCCCGCCATGTGGAATGCGCTCCCGAGGGACGCCTGTGTGTGCACGAGCCTCATCCCCCTCCCCCCCCCGCCGCAAGAGGCCTTTATTATCAGGGGGAACCCCACCTTCTTTGAGACCTCGAGCGCTTCCTTCTCATCCGTCAGCCCGCACCCGCTCCACGGCAAGACCGGCACATTTGCCTTCTCGGCCTCTTTCTTCGCCTGAATTTTATTTCCCATGAGCCTGATAATCTGGGAGGAGGGGCCTATGAACTTCAGCCCGCATTTCTCGCACACCTCGGCAAAAGCCGCGCTCTCGGCGAGGAATCCGTATCCCGGGTGCACGGCCTCGGCATCCACAACCTCAACGGCGCTGATTATCGATGATATATTGAGATAACTCTCGGAACTCTTCGCCGGGCCTATGCATATGGCGCCGTCGGCAGACTTTGCATGGAGGGATTCCCTGTCGGCCTCCGAATAGACCGCAACGGTTTTGATGTCGAGTTCCTTGCAAGCCCTCATAATCCTCAGGGCTATCTCGCCGCGGTTGGCAATAAGTACCTTGCTGAACATAGGAACCTTTAATGTCCGGGGAGAACCTTTTGTTAAAGGTTTCCCATGGGAACGGATATGTTTTGAAAATCTTTGAAGGGCGGACGATGGAAACCTTCCACAAAAAATTCCCCTCGGTTCAGACCTCTATCTGAAAAAGCGGCTCTCCGTACTCAATGGGGTGGCCGTTCTCAACGAGGATAGCGATGACCCTGCCCGCATACTCGCTTTCCACCTCGTTCATGATTTTCATCGCCTCTATTATGCAGACGACCTGCCCATGTTTCACCTCGCTCTCCACATCCACAAAGGGAGGGGAATCAGGCGAAGCCGCCCTGTAAAACGTGCCCACCATGGGGGAGGTTATGGTCTTTATCCTCGACTCTTTCTCCTCTTTAGCCTCTTCTTTCCCCTCTGGCCTCGCGGGTTTTGGAATGGCGGCATCGGGAAGAGGCTTCTCCTTTACGGCCTCCCCCCTTCTGATTCGTATCTTCCCATGAGGGTCTTCGAGCTCAAACTCGATAATATCGGTTGAACTAAGGAACCGGTAGAGCGCCCTTATCTCTTTAAGGTCCATCTAACTGCCTCCTATTCAAGAATGCGTAGTTCCCTCGACCCCCCGGTCAATATCTCGCAGCCGCCGCTTCTTACGACGACCATATCCTCGATGCGTACCCCCCCGAAATCCTCGATATATATGCCTGGCTCCACAGTAACGACCATCCCCTCTTCGAGCACATCCCGGCTAATGGGGTTTATGGCGGGCCTTTCATGCACCTCAAGTCCCACACCGTGGCCTGTGCCGTGGGTAAAGAACCTGCCGTAGCCGGCCCGTCTTATATAATCCCGCGCCGCCACGTCCACCTTCTTTGCGGCTACCCCGGCCTTGATATTCTCTATCGCCTTCTCCTGTGCGTTCTTTACGATATTATATATCTTTTTATGCAGCGCCGACACCCTGCCCACCGCGTATGTGCGGGTTTTATCGGATTTGTAGCCCTCGAATGAAACCCCCATATCAACAATCACGAATTCACCCTTTTTAATCCTCTTTGCCGAGGCTACCCCGTGCGGCAGCGCGCTCCTTTTGCCCGATGCAACGATGACATCGAAGGCCATGGCCTCCGCCCCCTTTTTCTTGACCCCCTCTTCTATTGACAGGGCCACCCCTTTCTCGGTCTGCCCCAAAGTAATCTTTGCCTCTGCCTTTCTAAATCCGATATCCCCTATCTCTACGGCCTTGCGGATATGCCCGAGCTCGGACGAGTCCTTGACCATTCTTTTCTTTTCCACTACATCCGTTGTCGGCTTAAGCCGGACTCCGGGCAATGCCCTCTTTAATTTCCTGTAGGTATCATAAGTTAACACCCTGGACTCAAAACCAACATCTTTAAGTCCCAGACCCTTGATGACGCCTGCAATCCCCTCGGCAGGCCTTCTGTATACCCTTATCCCGAACCCCTTCACCTCGGACCGGGCCTGAAGGGTGTATCTCGGGTCAGTAATAAAAAAGTTTCTGCCGGACGACAAAACGATACTGCCGCTCGTTCCGGTAAAACCGCACAGGTACCTTACGTTATGTAAAGATTGGACGAGGAACCCGTCAACGCCGGTCAGAGACAGTTCGTCCCGTAAATTTTCCGCCCTCTCCTCCATAAAAGCCGGCCGTACTATCTTAAAAGCTCCTCTCTAACGGTTTTTGCCGCCTTGCCCGCAAGATACCTTGCCCTTCCCAAAACCGCATCCCCTGAAACCACGAACGCAAGAAAGTAATCCGGAGATACAAGCCTCATTATAACCCTGCTATTCCCGGATAATACCACAATCTCCTCAACCTCCCCGAGATTCAAAACCATGGAGGCCTTCCTTATCTCCCCCAGCACATTCCCGTACTCGACCCCCAATGCTTCGATATCGCAGACGGAACCCTCTTTTACATAATCCTCGACCGTAATGCCGTCCATTTCCATTATTGTGCCGGCATATCCCCCTGCGACCCCCTTGACCATATCTTTCAATATCTTCTTGAATCCCATATTGCGCTCGTTACCCGCGCTTGCGGAAAAATCCGCAAGGTTCCTCTAATTATCTCTTTTTATTGAAAACGCTTCTTTTCCATGCGATTTCCTTAAGACTTTTCACCTTTTCCCTCAAAGACGGGTCTTCCGGACTCGAATCCGAAAGGATCTTGTAGATTGCGAGGGCATCCTCCATGCACCCCTGTCTTTCGAGCACCTCGGCCATGGAGCGGGTGAAAAAAATATCGTCCTTGACGTTCAACTTAAACCTTTCCATAGCCGGTAAGCCCGCTGAGTTCAAAAGTTGAAACCTCTGAAAAAAGCATTTTTGGGGGAAACTTTCTGTAGAAAAGTTTCCCCCAAACCCCTTTCAAAGAC
>JACRCB010000095.1 GCA_016219165.1 Deltaproteobacteria bacterium
CCTGTGTTCCTTCCAAGGACCACCCCTGGAGACGGTGGCAAAACAGACAGCCTCTCCCGCCAAGGGAGGCATTACCTATACTAACCGAATAGGACATTTCTACTTTGCCAAGAATAGGACATTTCTAAATTGCCTTGACATTCCCCCCTATCCATATTGACATTTCTAACTGATTCGGGTAATCTATCCACCCTTTCTACGAAAGACCCAAAACGTTAAAAATTTACGGAGGGACCAACCGTGGGCAAAAACGTAACCCAGAAGATAATAGAGAACCACCTCGTATCAGGCGAACCGAAGCCGGGCAGTGAGGTGGCCGTGAGGATAGACCAGACCCTCACCCAGGACGCAACCGGAACCATGGCGTATCTTCAGTTCGAGGCAATGGGGGTGGAAAAGGTCAAAACGAAATTATCAGTAAGTTACGTTGACCACAATACCCTCCAGTACGGCGGGTTTGAGAACGCGGACGACCACCGGTTCCTTCAGACCGTAGCGGCGAAATACGGCATCTATTATTCGAGGGCGGGTAACGGAATCTGCCATCAGGTCCATCTTGAGAGGTTCGGAAGACCCGGCGAAACCCTTCTCGGAAGCGACAGCCACACCCCGACCCAGGGAGGCCTCGGCATGCTCGCCATAGGCGCGGGCGGGTTGGACGTCGCGGTCGCCATGGGCGGGGGGCCGTTCAACCTCATATATCCGAAGGTGGTGTTCGTAAAACTCAAGGGGAAACTCAAACCATGGGTTTCGGCAAAGGACATAATACTCGAACTTTTAAGAAGGCTGACTGTAAAGGGCGGGGTGGGGAAGGTCTTCGAGTACGGGGGAGAGGGCATTAAGAACCTCTCTGTGCCGGAGCGCGCGATAATAACGAACATGGGCGCGGAACTGGGCGCTACGACCTCGGTCTTTCCGAGCGATGAAGTAACGCTTGAGTTTTTGAGGGCCGAGAAAAGGGAAAACGACTGGACGGAACTCAAGGCGGACGCCGATTGCCGGTATGACGAGGCAATTGAAATAAACCTGAATAAACTCGAACCCCTCGTGGCCCAACCCCACAGCCCGGATAACGTCTGCAAGGTGTCGGACATCGAGGGGCTTAAGGTGGACCAGGTCTGCATAGGGAGCTGCACGAATTCTTCATTCAAGGACCTTATGCTCGTAAGCGAGGTTCTGAGCAAGGGCGGCTACAAGGTCCATCCCGACGTCAGCGTTACCGTGTCCCCGGGCAGCAAGCAGGTCCTCGACATGATGGCGCACAAAAACGGGCTTGCGGGCCTCGTGGAGGCCGGGGTGAGGATACTCGAGAATACCTGCGGCCCGTGCATCGGCAACGGCCAGTCGCCCCCCTCCGGCGGGGTGTCTTTCAGGACGTTCAACAGGAACTTCGAGGGACGAAGCGGAACAAAGGACGCAAAGGTGTATCTGTGCAGTCCTGAGGTCGCCGTCGCCGCGGCGATATTCGGAGTCGCCACCGACCCGAGAAAACTCGGCAAGTATCCGAAGATAAAAATGCCGAAGGAATACATAAGCGACGATTCCATGATACTCCCTCCGGCAAATGACCCCTCGAAGGTCGAGATAAGAAGGGGGCCGAATATCCAGCCGCTTCCGGTTCAGGGGCGTTTGGCGGATACCCTTAAAGGCAATGCCCTCATAAAACTCCCCGATAACATCACGACAGACCATATAACCCCGGCCGGCACATGGCTTAAGTACAGGAGCAACGTCCCGAAGTATTCCGAATCCGTATTTTCCGCGATAGACCCGAAGTTCCACGAGAAGGCCCGGCAGCAGGGCGGCGGGTTCGTAATCGGAGGAGACAACTACGGACAGGGCTCATCGAGGGAGCATGCGGCGCTCTGCCCGATGTATCTCGGGATAAAGGCCGTTATCGCAAAGAGTTTCGCGAGAATCCACAAGGATAACCTCGTAAACTTCGGCATCCTCCCCCTTACCTTCGCAAACCCCTCGGACTACGACCTCGTGGAGGGCGGGGACGAACTCGAACTGCCGGGGCTTACAAAAGGGCTTGCCTCGGGAGATACCCTCACGCTTAAGGACATTACAAAGGGTAAGGAGATAAAACTCAAGCACGGGTTCACCCAGCGGCAGGTTGAACTTATAAAGGCGGGAGGGACGCTCAACTACACAAAATCCCATGCCCGGGCTTGAAAAGCATCGAGCCGGCAATACCGCGCAGTCTTTTATCACGCTCCCCTTGCTTAAGGAAGGGGAGTTCTTCTTTTAACGGAACCCCGAGCCTTTCAATCTCGCCCCGATTAGACCTTGAACTTTCGTCGCGGTAACCGTCCGGATTGTTGAGTATCACGCCCGCTACCGTAACCCCTGAGCTCACGGCGTATCCGTATGTAAGGAGGGTTGAGTTTATGCAGCCGAGCCTCGAGGCCGCTACGATTATCGCCGGTAATCTCAAGAAGAGTATAAGGTCGAGGATTGTCCTGTCTTCCGTAAGCGGCGTCAATAATCCGCCCGCGCCTTCTACAATCATAACGTCGTTTCTCCCGGAGAGGGTCTCAAGGCATTCCTTTATCCTGTTGAATCCTATCTTCGCGCGTGTATTTCTTGCGGCCACGGACGGGGCGAGGGCGGCGGCGAACCTGTAAGGGTTTATAATCCCTATCGGGTCATCGGAGCGGGCCGCTTTTTTAAGTCTCAACGCGTCGGCGGGGATGAGGCTGCCTCCTTTTTTTTTGCACCCTGTCTCAACGGGCTTCATAACCCCGGCCTTTAAGCCCCTTTCCCGGACTTCGGCCGCAATCAAAGAGGCGACAAATGTCTTACCGACGCCCGTATCGGTCCCGGTTATGAAGTAACCTTTTTTCACAACACCTTTCCGGTTTGAGGTTCCCTGTATCTTTGGGTTCACGCCTCCGTCGCCTTCTTTATCGAGTCGTAGACTATCCGCGCAAGTTTTTCGAGTTCGCCCCCTGTTATGCTGAGCGGCGGCATGATTACTATCGTATCTCCGAGGGGCCTTATTATGAGCCCCCTCTTTTTCGCCTCGAGCGAGACCCTGCCGCCCATCCTCAGGCGCGCCGGATAAGGTTCCTTTGTCCTTTTATCTTTTACAAGTTCGACCCCGGCCATGAGTCCGCATTGACGGACATCGCCGACACTTTTAAGTTCCCAGAAATCTTTAAGGAGTTGTTTTAATAACTTTATCTTGGGCTTTAAATTTTCAAGCACCATTTCTTTTCCAAATATTTTTATGTTTGCCATTGCCGCGGCACACCCCAATGGGTTGCCGGTATATGTGTGGCCGTGGTAGAACGCATCCGGGTTTTTGCTTGTTCCGAGAAAGGCAGAATAGACCTTTTCGGTTGTAAGGGTTGCGGCGAGGGGCATGTAACCCCCTGTTATCCCCTTTGCGAGGCAGAGGAAATCCGGGGCGACCTTTTCCCTCTGGACGGCGAACATCCTTCCCGTCCTTCCAAAACCGGTTGCCACCTCATCGGCTATCAGAAACACCCCGTATCTCTTCGTGAGCCTTCTTACCCCTTTAAGAAACCCCGGGGGGGATACGACCATCCCCGCGGCCCCTTCGATAAGCGGCTCTATGATGCACGCGGCTATCTCCCCGTGGTGCCGTTTAAGCGTTTTCTCAAGTTCGTCAAGGCATGCGAGTCCGCAGCCGGGGTAGGTTTTATTAATCACGCACCTGTAGCAGTAAGGATACGGCGCCCTGAATGTCTTGAAAAGAAGGGGGCGGTATTTTTCCACAAAAAGGTCTATCTCCCCAACACTCATCCCCCCCGTGGTGTCGCCGTGGTATGCGCCCGTGAAGGCGAGGAATGTTTTTTTGCCGGCATGGCCTTTTTTCTGCCAGTAGCCGAACGCCATCTTGAGCGCTACCTCCACGGCAGTCGAGCCGTTGTCGGAGAAGAATACCCTTTTTAATCCCTTCGGGGCGATATTTACGAGTTTTTCCGAAAGAAGTATCGACGGGACGTTGGCAAGGCCGAGGAGGGTAGAGTGGCCGATTTTTTTTAACTGCCTGATTATGGCCCTGTCTATTTCCGCTTTCCTGTGGCCGTGGACATTCGTCCACAGCGACGCCACACCGTCTATGTACCTCCTGCCTTCCGTGTCTATGAGATAACTGCCTTCGCCCCTTTCTATGACGATGGGGTCGGAATCTACCCACTCCCTCATCCTCGTAAACGGGTGCCAGAGAAGGAGCCTGTCCATGGCCTTGAGTCTTTTGGTGTCCGGTTTTTTCATATTCGTAAAAAAGTTTCCGCTTCCGCGGGGCAGTTTCCCCCGCTTCAATCGGAAGGGGGTTTAGCGGGAAACCCTTCCCTCACAAGGATTTCTCCGCGGTAACGAGTATCACGTCGTATGTCGCCGGACACCTTCCGTCCGGAGAAGAAAATCTTTCTTTGTATATTGCCGCGGCCTCTTTGAGGAGGCTGCCTCTTGAAAGCGCGCCGTCTCCGCCGGGCATCGGGTTTATTGCGCCGGTATGCTTAAGCGTCCTTAAAAGTTCCTTAAGCCCCCCGTAATATTTCTCCCTTCGCCTCCCATCCGCCCTTATCTTCCCGAAGCCCGCCTTTTCAAGCGTTTTTAAAATTTCTTCCTTTCCGGCGAATCCCATCAAGGCGGGCAGCCCGTTTTTTCCCGTCATCCTCTTCGCCTCCTCTATGGAGACCCGCAGTTCCCTGAACGTCTCAGGCCCGGCGGTTGAAAAAAGAAAAAGACCTCCGGGTTTGAGCACCCTGAAGACCTCGTAAAAGGCCGCCGGAAGGTCAGTAACCCAATGGTAGGCGAGGCTTGACACCACGGTATCAAAGGAAGAATCCTTAAACGGAAGACTCTCGCAGTCGGCGCCGACATGTCTTCCTTTTTTGATTGCGAGTTTCTCCGCCGCCGTCCTTAACATCGGCATGGAAAAGTCGCAGCCGTATATTGTAGAAGAGGGGTGGACCTCCCTTACGGACTGCGCGAGCGTTCCCGTGCCGCACCCCGCATCGAGGGTTATACCCGGCCCTTTTTTCAAAAAAGAGACGACATCCCGCGCCACCTCTTTTTGAAGATTGCCGTAAGAGTCGTAGGTCCCCGCGGCCATGGAAAATGCCCTTCTTACGCATTCCTTATCGAACGTGCCGTTCATATCCCCGCGATAAACCTCTCGACCGTTCTGTCGAACTCTTCCTTTTCCGAGACGAAGGGGGCATGGCCCGCTTCTTTAAAGATTTTTATCTGAGCCCCCTTGATGTTTTCTTTAAGATACTCTGCCGCGCCGACCGGCACGACTTCGTCTTTCGCGCCGTGTATTATAAGGGTCGGGAGGTTTACCTCGCGGAGTTCCCTTCTCAGGTCCGTCGTCATAAGGGAGGAGAGCGCCGTTATAATCCCTTCAAGGTCTAACCCCCCCATGGGTTTTTCGTAAAGTTTCAGGAAATCCTTCGCCCTCTTTTTTTTCAACTCATCCCCGGTAAAATTCAGCGCATAAAACCTCTTCAGAGTCTCCTCCGGGCTTTTTCTCATGTCCATGAGCATCCTCTTAACGAGAGTCTTCTTCTTCCCCCACGCAAACCCTTCCCTTTCGACGAAAGACGGGGTCGCGCCGACGAGGACGAGCGCCCGCATCCTTATCTTTTTTGCCGCGGCAATGAGGACCTCTGCGCCGAGCGACCATCCGATGCCTATTATATCCCCTTCCCCTTTTACGGAATCCATGAGGCACTCAAGCGCCGGGTAAAGCGTCGGGACGTTCCACTGCCTTTTATTCCCGTGCCCGGGCAGGTTGACGGCAAGAGAGCCTTTGAATATCCTTAATTCCTCTTTCCAGACCCTTCGGTCAGTTGCCCAGCCGTGCAGGAATATTTTTTTAGGCGATGGCTTCATTTACAGCCTTTCTTATCGCGTCGATGGCGCGGAGGAGGTCTTTTCCCGCATGTTCGGAACTTACGGTTATCCTGAGTCTCGATTGCCCCCGTGGAACGCTGGGCGGGCGTATGCCCTGGATGAATACGCCTTGCCTGAGGAGCCTCTTTGCGGCATCCATTGTTTTTTTCGCATCCCCTGTCATAAGCGGGATTATGTGTGTGGCGCCCTTTAGCGTATCGAA
>JACRCB010000099.1 GCA_016219165.1 Deltaproteobacteria bacterium
AGGCCTTAAGGAGGCTTGCGAAGGATTCCGCTATCCCTTCTATGAGGCCGATTACCGATTTGTTGACGCCGAGGATGTTCGCCAGGAAAAGCGGCACCAGCGGGTATATCATCTCGGAACTTATGTCCATAAAAAAGCTCACAAGCCCGCTGACGAACACATTTCTCCCGAATCCGAAAAACCTCTTGCCCTCTCTCATCTTTCCAAACCTCCACGTCCTTCGGACGGAGTGCCAGCCCGCCTCCGAGAAAATCTAAAGGGTTTTGTATCGGCGGACGCAGGGTTTATATGGATGGGCAGCGCCTTACCGTTAAGACAATCTACTCTGATAAATTATCTGAAGCAGGGCCCGCCGCGGCTCAGCCTGCCCACGTGAAAACATGGAACGGGCGGCGGGGGCGGCGGAAACTTTTTACAAAAATTTTTCCCGGAAGAAGGGTCTTTCGTTTGAATGGGACGGCAGACAGGCCGCAATTCCGCCCGGAAAGGCTACTGCAGTCTTATCGCGGTATCCAGTTCCTTATTGTCTTTAGAGTGCCTTAACTTCAGGTCTCCCTTCTCGTTCACGCAGAATGTTATGTCGAGGCCTTCGTCGCGGGACGTGTCTTCGAGCGGAAGGGTTATAATATTAAACCCTTTAAGTTCCACTTCCTCATCCGTAAGTTTGAGGAACTGCTTTATGAATTCCATCTCGGACTCCCTTATCCACCTCCTCGTGATAAGGCTCTCCGGAATCTCAAGAAGTTCAAGGAATACCTCGGACTGCTCTCCGAGGCACCTTGCGGGCCTGACCCTGAACGTCTTTTCAAAGGGCAGGCTCTCCCCCTTTTCGAGTATTATCTCGTGGGAGTGGTGCTTTTCCTTTCCTTTTGTGGCGAAACGGAGGGCGTAGGCCATTCCGAGATGCCTGTCTATAACTCCGCTTGTCCCGTAAAGCGCCGCCCCTCTTGCCACCGCCGTAAGGGGGCTGTGGTCGTAGACCGCGTTCCTCTTCATCAGTTCCGGGAAGTTATGGGCGATTTTTTCCTTGAAGGACGGTATCTGGGACGAGCCCCCGGTCAATATGACCGCGTCGACCGTCTCTTTCGAGATGCCGAGTTTTTTTCCCTTCTTCAGGACATAGGATATCTCCCTGTCCACGTCTTTGTAGAAATCGCGCTCCGAAAGGATATTTTCAAGGTCCTCCCTCGTAACCTTGCAGACCTCCGCGCCGTCCCATTCAAACGGGACTATCCTGTAATCCGAAAGCGCAATCTTGATTTCTTCGGCCCGGAGGATGAGTTGCGGCGGAAGTTCTCCCTCCTTCAGGCCGCACTTTTTTGCGAGATAACCGGCAAGCCAGAGGTCTATATCCTTCCCGCCGAGCATCCTGGACCTGTCGGGCTTCGCCACAACATACACCTCGTCCACGCTCATCCTCAAGAGCATCGTATCGAGCGTGCATCCCCCGAAATCCATAACGAGGACGAGTTTATCCTTTTCCTCCGCCACCTGATAGCCTATTGCCGCTGCCAGCGGCTCTTCGACGAAATCCACTTTAACGCCCCTGGCGACCCTCGTTATAATCCTCTCGAGCTCCTTTCTGTAATCGCCGAACCCGACAGGCACCGTAACGCGTATCCTTGTCACCGGCGTTCCGGATAACATCTGAAGCCACCCTGTCTGCGGCAGCGTTCTCTTTATGTGGCGGTAGAGGATATTCAAATACCTTTCCATCAGGTCTTTTCCCATCGGGTCCCTCTCAAGGAGCATCTTCTTTATGTTCAGGGCATTTGCCTTTTCTTCCGCCTCCATGCCTATGGAATCAGTCTCCGGGGTTATAAGGGTGGGGACCGTGTACGTGTCGCCGTACCTTTTTGAGATTACATCCGGCACTATGAACTCGGGCTCATTGTCCCCCTTTTTCCTCATGATAACGGTGTTTGTGGCGCCGAGGTCTATGGAAAGGGTGTCGCCGGAGAGCGCCTTCTCCCCTTTAAGGTAAATGTGGCTTCCGAAAGAGGGGTGTTCCTCCTTCACAAAAACAGGCCTTTCGATTTCCCTGCCGTGATACCTCTGCTTAAGGCCGCTTAAGTGCCCGGCCACCTTCCTCACCGTATCCCTGAAGACGAGGGGCCTTATCCACACGTGGGTATAGGGCTTGAGTATCTCAAGCATCCTCACGTCGTTCATCCGCCCGACGAACTCTTCGAGGACTTTCGAGAAATCCTGCGCATACCTCTCCCTTATGGCCCTTCTCTTCTTCGAATCGCTGATTTTCTTTTCCTCGGCCACGATGATATAATCTATAACCTCGACGACTTCCACGTCCTGCATCCTGCTCTTCACGGAAAAGAAGGGGAGGCTCGCTTCTATCGCCTTGAGCATGAGCGGCGAAAAATACTCCGTCTTCGGAACCTCCTTAAGGATTTCAAGGAACGCAAACTGCCGCGGGAAGGGTTCCTTTATCGCGAGGGACGCATTGAACGCCTCTTCAAGCGATTCCCTGTAAAGCGCGGTGAACTCTTCCGTCTTCGGCAGTTCCTGCGCTATGAAGAGGAGGGCGTATTTCCTGTAATAAGGCTCGGCCACGAGAAGGGAAGCCTTTATGGCGAGCCGGATGGCTTCCTTGTAGAGTTTAAGGAACTCCCCCTTTTTCGGGAGTGCGACCGCGATGCCGAGGAAGGTGTTATTCCTGTAAAAGGTATAGTCGCTGCTCTTGGGCAATTCCCTCATAATGTCCTCGAGCGAATACTTCCTGTAACCCGCCTCCTCGGCAATGCCCATGGCGACCCTGTAAGCGTGCACGGCGAGCCTGTCAAAACCCCCCCTCTGCCTCAACCTTCCGGCACAATCGACGAGGGAGTACCTTCTTATGCCCGGGTCCGCTATCTTATCCGCGCTGTCGATTGAGAGTCTTACCGCCCGTTCATAAAGCGTGTTGAACTCCGGACGGACGGGTATATCGCCCGCGATGCGAAGGAAAGCCGATTTCCTGTGCACCGGATGATTTATCTCCATAACCGCATTGAGCGCCCCATCCACCACTTGCGCATAGAGTGAGGAAAATTCATCCGTCCGGGGGATAATCCTTTCAATCTCGAGGACGGCGGACCTTCTCTCCTCTGCGTCGTCTATCTCGTTTATGCTTTTATAGGCGAGCTCGAACGCCTTGAGGCTTCCGGGGTGAGGGGGGAGTTCCTTCAAGAACTTCAAGACGGCCTCCCTCTTTTTCCTCGGGTCCGAGGATTCCTTTGCGAGCGTTATAATCTGGTTTAACTCAAGTTCGACGTTCATGTCCGGTTACGGTAAAAACCCTTTTAAAGGAGGCCGTTACTCTTTCCAAAAATTTTCAGACGATACCGCTGGCAAGCCCCGTTGGTTTTGTGGAGGAATTCTACCAACGGGAGGATTCTTTAAAAAAGTTTTCCTCAGGATAAATACGGTACGGCCCTGCCAAAGCCCGTCTCCATGACCCGGCCGTCTTTGCCGATGATGACCTCGACCTTCCCCGGCATCAAGAAATCGGACTCCCTGTAAATAGAGTTCAGGAAATGAAGCCTCTGGTTCGTCGAGCCCCTGGCTAAAAGCGTCGGTTCTTTCCGCCCGATGTCGAACCTCCCGTCAACCATGACGTCGGTGAAATCAAAGACCCTTCTCTTTGGTCCGTCCGACGAGACATCCTCGTAGTCAAAGCCCGTATATACTACCGTTGTAAGGCCGCGTCCTTTGGCCGCCTTCAGGAGTTCATAAAGGGCCTCGGGCTGTAAAAACGGCTCTCCGCCGCTCACCGTTATGCCCTCTATTCCTTCTATAAAATATCTATGGAAGATTTCCTCCGGGGTATAGAGGCAACGGACGTCGAGGGGGTGGGTGGCGGGGTTGAAGCAACCGGGGCATCTCCTGTCGCACCCCTGAAAGAAAACCACCATCCTGTTGCCGGGCCCGTTTACCATGGAGGCAGGTATTACAGCGTGCGTGTTGATAAGTACCATATCGGTCATTTAGGCGGGCTAATCGTGTTTTTCTATCTTGATACGCTCTTCCGTGTCGATTGTTTCCTTTTCAGTAAACAACTCCACCTTGCCGAGTATCTTGGATAGATGTTCGGCAACCTCCTTGCAGTCTTTGAAGATGGTCGAATCCACCTCGACCTTCCCGTCCGGGGTTATCCTTATCCTTATCTCCCTGTTCATCCTTCCGTCCCTCCGGAAAACCCTTCTTGAGGGTTCATGAAGATAATGGTCAGCCTTTCAAAACGAGCGTTATGTCTCCGGCTATCTCCCTTTCGCTCGCTATCTCGAAATCGAGCGGGAGACTCTCCTTTATCGACTCGTAGGCATAGAACTGCTTCAATCTTTTTGCAAAAGCCTCTACAACCCTAACGTCGCCCTCGACATGGAAGTTGCCCGTCTTCACATCGAGCCCTATATGGATTATGTCGCCGCTGCGGTCTATCCTTATCTTGTCCTGTTTAACGACCAATCCGTACTTTGTTATCTCCCCCCTTCTTTTGAGTTCCTCGAGGGCGAGGATTATATGCTTTTTACTCTTGAGTTCGGTATCTATGACCGTATAGAAGGACATGATTTTCCTCCGTTATTCAAGGGGATGGCCCGCGAAAAACCTCTCTATCTTCTCACCGTTCACCACCACCTCGCCGGCAAAGAGGCCGACGAGTTCCTCGAGCGCCTCTTTGTTCTTCCCCATGCAGGCCTCGGTCTCTTCCTTCGCGTTCGTGAGGATTTTCTGGATATCGTCTATCACCTCTTTACCCGAGGTGACGGCGTAGTCCTGCAGCTGAACGAGGCTTGTATTCTTCATTATCTCGCCGAAACCGTACTCAACGACCATCTTCTTGGCCTTTGCGGTGGCCTCCATCAGGTCGTGGGATGCGCCGACGGTCTTGATTTCGTTTTCAAAGAGTTCCTCCTCCGCCACCCTTCCGCCCAGAATAACGCCTATCTCCTTTTCGAGGTCCCTCTTGGTGAACGTGTTTATCATAGATTCGTCCGTTGGGATGAAGGCATTATAGCCCTTATAGTTGTCGATGCTTATGAATACGGGCGCTTTCCTGAAGTGGTACCACTCCATGAGGGTATGGCCGGCCTCGTGCACCGCGATAATACGCTTTTCCTCGTCGGTAAGGAGTTCCGCCCTCTGCATAAAGAGCGCCTTTGAGGCGGGCCTTGCCCTCTGCTGGCTCCATAACCTCAGGGCCTCTATCTCCTCTTTCTTCAATACGGAAAGCGGGGTAATCCTCCTCAGGGAATGGACCATGACCTCTTGCGAGAGATTAAGGCTCGAGAGCCTGTCGACTATCTCGTCCATCTCTTTCGCCTCTTTTCCCTTGTGGAGTTCGTTGAAGGTGGTAACTACCGCGTCTTTCACCGCCTGCTCGATTTCCGCCCCGGTGTAGCCCTGAGAGTTCTGGGTGAGTTCCGTAACGTTGAACCTGCCGGGCTCCTGCATCCTCTTTTCAAGGTGTATCCGGAATATCTCCTCCCTCTCCTCGGAACTCGGAAGGTCCACGAAGAAGACCTCGTCATACCTGCCCTTCCTCCAGAGTTCCGGCGGAAGGTTCTTCGGCTCGTTCGCGGTCGCTATGACGAAGACGGGTTTCTCCTTTTCCTGCAGCCATGTGATGAAAGTGCCGAAGACCCTCAACTGGGTTCCGGAATCGCCCTGATAACCGGTAACGCCCCCGAAGGCCTTGTCTATCTCGTCTATCCACATTATGCAGGGGCTTACCGCCTCCGCCAATTGTATGCATCTCCTTATGTTCTTTTCGGACTCCCCGACCGTCGAGCCGAAGACCCTTCCGACGTCCATCCTCAAAAGCGGGAGGTTCCATATCCCGGCCAGCGCCTTGCAGCAAAGACTCTTTCCGGAGCCGGGCACGCCTATGAGCAAAAGCCCTTTCGGGATTTCAAGCCCGAGGGTCTCGGTCTTTTCCCTGCTTAAACGGAAGACATGCTCCCTCTCTATAAACCATTTTTTCAGTTCATCGAGGCCGCCTATGTGGTCTATGGTCTCCTTGTGGGGGTAATAGTCGAGCATCTTCTGCTTCTTTATTATCTGCTGTTTTTCGTCCTGAATGTATCTGATGCAGTTCTCGTTCAAGACCCCGTTATTCAAGCTTATCGCCTTCCTCACCACCCTCCTTATGTTGTCCATGGAAAGCCCCTGAAGGGACTTGTAGAGGATGCTCTTTATAGAAGCGTGCCATGTCTTTGGGATGAGATGTCCGTATGTGGTCGTTACCATCTCCTCTATCTCCTCGTAATCCGGCAGGGAGAGTTCGATAACGATTATATCCTCTTCGAGTTCAGGGGGTATTTCGCTGAGCGTGGGAGAGAGTATGCATACGGCGTTCAGAGACCTCTGCTCGTCGGCTATCGCGGGCAGGTCCCTGAATCTCCTTAAAAATTCATGGGATGGAAAGTAACTGGCTATGTCCTTCAAAAGGAAGATGTTGTTTGCGTCTTCGCTCTTTAGTACCTTCTCCTCTATGACGGAGAGGATCTTTTCCCTTCCGATTTTTTCGGTCTTCTTCCTGTCGCTTCCGTAAAGCCCCCTTGAGACTGACCAGCACCAGTAGTTATACCCCATCTTCTTGCAGAGGTTCTCCAGTAGCTTTTCCACCCTTCTCTCCTCGAAGGATACAAGCCATAGAATCGGATACCTTGCCTCTACGTGGAGCTTTATCTCTTTTTCGAAGTTCGCTGTATTCATAAAGAAACCGAATTTTTTTAGTATAGCATATATTCGGGTGAGAGTGTCAAATTTCTTTTAAATAAACATAACTTGAGAGCCCTGAAAAATCCCCTTTTTTGTCATTGCTATGAGCGCTTTTGCGGCGCGGCAATCTCGTAACTCGCTGATATATCACCGGCGGACGTCTACGAACGGAACCAACCAAGGTTCAAAGGCATAGGGGATAACCTAAACCCCTCCCGGAACTCTCAGCCATTATATCCGGGAATCTTTTCATTAAACTCTTAAACCGGGAAAATATCCCGAATCCTAAAAAGAAAGAGTATTTAA
>JACRCB010000096.1 GCA_016219165.1 Deltaproteobacteria bacterium
AAGCCCTGCGTTGCAATAAGCGGATTTAATCTCCCCTGCCTCTTCCTTCAGTATCCCGGAGAGGAGCAGAAATCCGCCGGGCCGTACCTTCCCGGCCAACGCCGAAGAGAGGGAGAGCAACGTGTCCGCCTGGATGTTTGCAACGACTATTGCGAAATCCCCCTTTACAACGGAAAGGGGCTTCCCGCTCAAACGAACCTTTACCCCGTTGAGTTTCAGGTTCCCCCTTGCGACCTTGAGCGCAACCGGGTCCGTATCTATACCGATGACGTCTCTCAGCCCGAGTTTTTTCGCCCCTATTGCGATGATGCCGGAACCTGTGCCCACGTCGAGGAGGTTTTCAGCGTCTATCTTTCTGTTTTTTATAAGATAAGAGAGGCCTTTAAGGCACATCCTTGTTGTGGGGTGGCCGCCGGTGCCGAATGCCATGCCGGGGTCAATGTTTATAAGGATTTCGCCCCTTCTTTTCCGCGCCTTTGAGAATGTCGGCTTTACAAAAAACACTGCGGCCCTTACGGGCTTGATATACCTCTTCCACTTCTCGGCCCAGTCCGTCTTGTCAATGTAAGGCGAAGACGTAAAACTCCAGCCGATACTTTTAAGTTCTTTCCTTATGGATTTTATGCCTTCAAAAGAGGCGGGAAGGAAAGCGGTTAATGAAGAATCCCCTTCGAGCACGCCGGGGCTTCCTCTGCCTATAAGGATTGCGGCGGCTTCATCCTTTGTCTCGCTCTCGCCCTCTGCCTTTATCTCTAACCACATCTCCAAACACAAGGTAACCTCTGAAAAATTATCTTGAGAGGACCCGGCACAACCTTCGGATGGGTGCCCGCGCATGGGTGCCCCGCTCTCTCCAAAAATTTTCAGTTCCGGTGGGCACAGCCCACCCTAAAAGTCTTTGGAGGGACTACGGCCTCATATTTACGCACTGAAGGTTCACATCCATGTCCTTTTCCTTAAGCGCCGTTATCACCGCCTGAAGGTCATCTATCTTTTTACCCGAAACCCTTAACTGGTCGCCCTGGATATGGGTTTCGACCTTGAGTTTCAGTTCTTTTATGCACTTAGAAATCTCTTTTGCCTTGTCCTGCGGGATACCCTGCAGTATCTTTATTACCTGCCTTTTCAAGCCCCCGGCGGCATCCTCGGCCTTTCCGTATTCGAGCGCTTTAAGCGAGACCCCCCTTTTTGCGAGTTTTGTGTTCAATATCTCCGTAACCGACTTTAACTTGTAATCGTCGTCGGCAATAATGGTTATATCCTCTTTTTTCTCCCACTTTATCTCGCTTTTACTGCCCCTGAAATCATACCTCTGGCTCATCTCCTTTATCGCCTGGTTTACCGCGTTATCCACCTCCTGTATGTCGACCTTTGAAACGATATCGAATGACGGCATATTTTAAGACCTCCTTTTCTGAGAAAAACTCTTTGCGCAGAGGATTTCCCCTACGGCCTCACCAGCCTTACGCCCACCGGTATCCTGAACTCAAAAAAACTATCGCCGGGTTCCGGGTTGACTTTGATGTCCTTGAAAATAACCGTCGTCTCTACCCCCTGCGTGTCCGTAACGACGGTCTTTACGATAAGGAATCTCGTTTTATCCACCTCGGCAACGAGTTTTTTAAGGTTTGTCTCTTTAACCCTCGGGAAAAGGTCTATTGAATACGAATCCCTTTTTTCCTCGAGGTTCCCGGCCTTGAAATCTTTTTTGAGGTCGCCCGCGCCGAAAAGGAAGTTCATCGCGGCCAGAGGCGGCCCCTGAGCCACGGTCGTCTCTATAACCTGGGAGATGTCGGGCTCGTACACCCATATCTTTATCCCGTTGCTTACAATCTCGCTTTTGGAAGGGGACGAATACTTCCATCTCATCCTTCCCGGCTTTTTAAAATAGACCTTCCCCTCAGCGGCGCTTCTCTGGCGCAGACTTACATAAACGGTCTCCTGCGCAAAATCGGCGGATATCGAAGAAATCCCTTCATAATTTTCCTGAAGCCTCGATACCACATCCTCCGCGTCCGCCGGGAAAGCATATCGCGGGATGAGAAATAAAAAGAGCGCTGAGAATAAAACCCTCAAAAGGGATTCCAAACCGGGGCCGGGGGGTATCCTGTTCATTCGGCGTTTTCTCCAAAACTTTTAGGACTCATCAAAAAGTTTTCCCTAACAGGCTGTTGAAAAAGGCCTTTTCTGTCATTGCAGGGGGACGCCATTTCCGTCATTGCGAGCGACTGAAAGGAGCGAAGCAATCTCATCCTTATCAATCCTTATCAATTCTTATCAGGGGGGGTGCTTTGCTTCGGCCTTGCGGCCTCGCAAGCGCAAAAAACCGCTCCTCGCAAAGACGCCTTATCGAGTTTTTCAACAGCCTGTTAATCCTCTATCGTCCTTTTAAGAACCTCTCTGGGACGGCTTCCCTGCGCGGGCCCCACGATTCCTTCCTCCTCCATCTTTTCGATTATCCGGGCCGCGGTGTTATAGCCTATCCTGAATCTTCTCTGTATATAAGAGGTCGAAATCATCTCGAGCGCCGAGGCCATCTTTACCGCCTCCCTGTATTTTTCGAGGAAGTCCTCACCGAGTTCCTCCTCCCCCTCCGCGGTCTTTTCAACGGCCTTTTCGCTCATCATCTCCTTTTCATAGGCGGGCATTCCCTGCTTCTTAATGAAGTCCGCAACCCTTTTTATCTCCCTTTCGGAAACGTACACGCCGTGCACCCTTTTAAGTTTCGTGGAGCCGGGCGGCATGAACAGCATATCGCCGTCTCCCAGAAGCGCCTCCGCGCCCATTGCGTCGAGGATGGTGCGGGAATCCGTCTTGCTCGGCACCTGAAACGATATGCGTGCCGGGAAATTCGTCTTTATAAGCCCTGTTATGACGTCCACCGAAGGCCTCTGGGTGGCGACTATAAGGTTAATCCCGGCGGCCCTCGACATCTGCGAAAGCCTGACGAGCGATTCCTCGACATCTTTGCCGGAGGCCATCATCAGGTCCGCGAGTTCATCGATTACAACCACCACATACGGAAGTTTCTTATGCTCGCCCCCCTTTTCCCCGGGCTTCTCGGAGAGCATCTCGTTATACTGCTCTATATTCTTCGCCCCCTTCTCGGACATGAGCCCGTAACGCCTCTCCATCTCGGAGACTATGCCCTTGAGCATCACGGTCGCCCTCTTGGAGTTTGTTACTACTGGGGCCAGGAGATGGGGGATGCCCTCGTAGGCCGACAGTTCGAGCATCTTCGGGTCTATCATCAGGAACCTTACATCCTCGGGGGTAGACTTGAAAAGGATGCTCAAGACCATGGCATTTACGGAAACGCTTTTCCCCGCGCCCGTGGCGCCTGCCACAAGCAGATGGGGCATCCTCGCGAGGTCCGCCGTAAACGGCATGCCGGATATATCCATTCCGAGGGCAAGCGTGAGCCTTGAGCGGCTCGTCTGAAAGGCCGGGCTCTCCAACACCTCCCTCAAGAAAATCTTCTCCCTCACGGGACTGGGGACCTCTATGCCCACGACCGCCTTTCCCGGGATGGGCGCCAGTATCCTTATCGAGACCGCCTTCATCGCGAGCGCGAGGTCGTCTTCGAGGTTCGTTATCTTTCCGACCTTTACCCCGGGGGCGGGCTCGAACTCATAGGTCGTCACAACGGGGCCCGGCCTTACCTCGACCACACGTCCCTCGACGTCGAAGTCCCGGAGGATTTTCTCCAACAACTGCGAGTTGGTAATGAGCGCCTCTTTATCCA
>JACRCB010000098.1 GCA_016219165.1 Deltaproteobacteria bacterium
CGGCGCCGAGCCCGCACTCCGAAGCGAGCCTTCCTATCCCGACATGGGCCTCATAAGCCCCCTCTCCGAGTTCGTGCATGTCGCCCAGCACGGCGACCCTTCTTCCGCCGAGGGATGCGAGCGTTTTAAGCGCGGCGCCGACGGAATCGGGGTTTGCATTATACGTATCGTCCATGACAATCCACCTTTTAAGCCTCACCACCCCCATCCTGCCCGGCGGGAAAACAAGGGAACCAAGCCCCCTCTCCACTTCCCCGGCCCCCGCGTTAAACGGAACCACGGCGGCGATTGCGGCCGCGGCATTGTACGCATTGGAAAGAAACGGCGAATTAATCTTCGCAACAAGAGGATTCCCCGGGTACGCCCTGACCTCGAAGACGACCGTTAAAACTCCTTTGGCGTCCAGACGGCATTCCTTTATCCGGACGTCCGCACCGTCGGCCTTTCCGAACGTGACCTTCCCGGTTTTGCGGCCTCCCGTAAGTTTCCCCATAAGTTTCCCCATGAGCGGGTCGTCTAAGTTTACGACACTCACTCCACCTCTATCCAGGGAGGCGTAGAGTTCAAGTTTTTCCTTCGCGACCATTTCAACGGTTGAAAGCCCCTCAAGGTGCGCCCTCCCTATGTTCGTAATCACCGCGACATCGGGCCTCGCTATCTCGGAGAGCCTTTTCATTTCCCCTCTTTCGCTTATGCCGAGTTCCGCAACGATACAGTCGTGAACGTTATTTAAAGACAGGAGGGTGAGGGGCAGTCCCAAGAGGTTGTTCATATTGCCGGAGGTCTTTAAAACGGTCATTGATTGCGAGAGTATGGAGGCTATCATCTCCTTTGTAGTGGTCTTTCCGCTTGAGCCGCTTACGGCAATAAGAGGGATATCCCTTAAGCCCCTTACGAAAGAGGCCAGGTCCCCGACGGACTTTAAGGTGTCGCCTACCGATACGACGTTACTGTAACCCCCGGCCCCAAACCCCTCCTCTATAACGGCGCCTATTGCGCCTTTCCCGTAGGCCGCTTCCACGAAATCGTGGCCGTTCCTCTCCTTCCCCCTGAGGGCAAAGAAAACCTCGCCGGGCCTTAAACTCCTCGAATCGATAGATACCCCTTTTATCTCGCTCTCGGGCCGGCCGGAGAGAAGCCGTCCGCCTGTTGAGGATACGATATCCTTTATTGTAAGCCTCACCTCTGAAAAACCTCCTCCTTCGCTGCCCCTTTGAGAAAACCCTTTAACGCCTCCCTGTCATCGAAGGGAAATCTGGCGCCCTTGACAATCTGATAGTCCTCGTGCCCCTTTCCGGCAACGAGCACCGTGTCCGCCTTCCCCGCAATCTCCACCGCCTTCCTGATGGCCTCGAGTCTGTCCGGTATCACCATGTAGCCCCTGTCTAAAGCGGATACGCCCGCGGCCTGGTATTTCTTCACGCCCCCGAGCCCCTTTTCTATCTCCTTTATTATTTCGAGCGGGTCCTCGTCCCTCGGATTATCGGATGTAAGGATTGTCATGTGGGAAAACCTTGCGGAGATGGCTCCCATAAGGGGTCTCTTGGTCCTGTCCCGGTTTCCGCCGCAGCCGAAGACCGTAATTATTCTGCCCTTTGAACTGCCGGTGAGGACCGAAAGGGTCTTCTCCAACGCATCCGGCGTGTGGGCATAATCCACATACGCCGTCGGGCTTACGCCTATCCTCTCGAGCCTTCCGGGTACGCTTTTAAGCTCCGAGACCCCCCTGCCTATAATATCGAGGTCGAATCCCAGCACGCACCCGGCGCCTACGGATGCGAGTATATTGTAAAGGTTGTGCTCTCCCACAAGAGGGGAACGGACCGTGACAGTCCCCCTCGGCGTGTATATTGCCGCGGATATGCCGTCTTCTGTAACGGAATAATCGGTCGGCCATATGTCGGCGTTCCTTCCGAGGGAGTACCCGAGCGAGGCCCTTGTATTTTTCTTCAATTCGGCCCCCCATTTATCATCGATGTTTATTATCGCCACGGCGCGGCCCGGGTCGAAAGAAGGGGAAGTGAAAAACTTGGCCTTCGCCTCGAAGTACTCCTCCATCGTATGGTGGTAGTCGAGATGCTCTGCAGTAAGGTTCGTGAATATCTTTACTCCGAACCTCACCCCCTCGACCCTCAACTGGTCTATGGCATGGGAGGATACCTCCATTACACAGTGCGTAACGCCGCTATCCACCATATCCCTTAAAAGTTTCTGGAGGGCGGGCGCATCCGGGGTCGTCCACGGCGCGGGGAGGAGTTTCGCGCCGTATCTGTAATTCACGGTGCCGATGACGCCGCAAACCAGTCCCGCCTCCCTGAATACCGACTCTATAAGATACGTTACGGTGGTCTTTCCGTTCGTCCCGGTAACGCCAACCGTCTTAAGTTTCTTTGTGGGCTTGTTGAAAAACCTGTCGGATATCCTTGCAAGGGCGCTTCTCGCATCCTTGACTACAACCTGAGGGCAGGCGGTCCCCGCCGCCGCCTTCTCCGTAACAACCACGCTCGCCCCTTTCTCCGCCGCCTCTTTTATGAAGGGAAGGACGTCTTTTTTACCCCCCCCTATCGCCGCAAAGAGATTGCCCGCGGATACCTCCTTTGAGTTGCAGACAACGCCGGTAACCTCGATATCTTCCATCCCCTCCGTAGGGCAATCGAGGGAATATATGAGTTCCTTTAACTTCATCTTGTATGGAATAATATATTATACCAAAAACTCATATCTCACCCGATGAAAACTCCGCCCTACCGGAATACGACCTGAATGTTTCCTTCCCTCGGCATCAAGGCTCCGGGAAGCGGTGTTTGCGCTATCGCCCTGCCGCTTCCTCTTACATCCACCCTTAGCCCCTTTGCCCCGGCAAACTTAAGCGCGGACCTTATGGTCATCCCCCGGAAATCCGGTGAAACCTCGGGCCCCGCGCCCCGGTCCGGCTGCATATCTTCCGTGTCCGCATTCAGAGCGGCGGGGTTATCTTTTGAAAACTTTGCCTCCTGAATCATTTTGCCCCGGCCATTGTTATCCGGATTATTCGGGTTATCCGGCGCATTCCCGTTATTGAACACCCCGAGATAGGCGAGGCTTTCTTCGGCTATCTCTCTAAAGACCGGCGCGGAAATAACACCTCCCGAGTACTCCTTCTTGGGCTCATCCACGGTAACGACTATTGTAAGCCTCGGGTTTTGGGCCGGAACAAATCCCATGAATGTAGCCACGTATTTACCCGGCTCGTAACCGCCGCCCGCGGGATTCGCCTTCTGCGCGGTCCCTGTCTTCCCGGCTACGTCAAAACCCACTCCGAGAGAGGCCAATTCCCCCGTGCCGCCTTTACCTGTAACCTCCGTAAGTATCTCCGTCACCTTCCTGGCGGTGCCTTTCGATATGACCCTTCTTAAGATGGCCGGATAGAAATCTTCCACGGTATTCCCTTCATGATTCCTTATGTATCTTACCACATGCGGCTTCATGAGGAATCCGCCGTTCGCTATCGAGGAGAGGGCGTTTGCGAGTTGCAGCGTGGTAATGGAGACCCCCTGGCCGAACGATATCGTGTCTACCGATACGCCCGACCAGTGGCTGTAATGGGGAAGCATTCCATCGGCCTCTCCGGGAAGGTCCACCCCGGTCTTCTCCCCGAAGCCGAACAATTTAAGGTAACTGTAGAGGTTCCTTTTCCCGAGTTTTTCGCCTATCTTTGCGGCCCCGATGTTGCTCGAATGTTTGATTACATCCCTTACGGAAAGCCATCCATACCTTTTAACATCGTGGAATACCCTGTCTTTGACCTCATATCTTCCGTTCCCGCAGTAAAAGAGTTCCTCCGGGCTTACGATGCCTTCTTCCATGGAAGCGGACAACAAAAACGCCTTTATGGTCGAGCCCGGCTCGAACATGTCCGTTACCGCGCGGTTACGCCGGGCCTCGGGGCCGGAGCCTCCGGGGTTATTGGGGTCGTAGGTGGGGAAACTCGCCATGGCCAGCAGTTCTCCGGTGGAGGGGTCCATGACCACCGCGGTCCCTCCCTTTGCCCCGTAGCTATCGACGGCCTTCTTGAGGGCCTTTTCCGCTATGTACTGGACCGTTTTGTCTATCGTCAGAACAACGTCCATGCCCTCCACGTTCCCTCTTATGTCTTCGAACAAAAGAAGCCTCCCCCTCGCATCCCTTTCCGCCTTGAGCGTAAACGGCTCCCCTTTGAGGCGCTCGTCATAATTGAGTTCAACCCCTTCAAGCCCGTTTGAATCCACACCCGCAAAGCCTATGAGATTTACGGCGAGGCTTGTGGGATAGAACCTGCGGTTTTCCTTCACCATGCCTATCCCCTTAAGCCCCTTTACCGCCTCCCTCTGGGGCGAGGTAAGGTCCACCTGCCTTTTAATCCAGACAAACTGGCGCTTCGCGTTAATGCGTTTCGTCAAATCCTCCCTATCCATCGGGAGGACCGTTGCGAGCGCATGCGTTACCCTGTAGGAATCCTCGATGGTTCTCGGCTGGGCGAAAACGGAATCGACCTCGATGCTGACGGCCAACTCATCGAGGTTTCTGTCGAATATGCTGCCCCTTTTCGACGGCACGGTTACGGTCTTCTCATGCTGGAGGAGTGCCCTCTCCTCCAGGTCCCCGCTCCTTACAACCTGCAGATAGAACGCCCTCGAGAATATCGCCCCGAAGGAGAAAACAAACACTCCAAGGACGAGCATTATCCTCATCTTAAGCCGTCTTGCGTGATTTTTCGCGGTCCTCATTTGATATTAATCACCTGTCCGCCCTTTGGGTACGCAAGTCCCATCTCCGCACCTATCTTTTCCACCCTCTGCGGAGACTTAAGTTCCGTGAGTTCAAACCTCAGGCGCCTGTTTTTTTCCAACAGCGCCGCCCGGGCCTCATTCAATCTGGATATCTCGTAGCCAATGTCCACCACCTTGAGCCTGCTCCACAGATACAGAGAGACCACCGCAACGGTTACGGTCACGGCCAGAAACGAAAGGTACATGAACCTTATACCCTTCTTCCCTCCCCCCTTCGCCCTTATTCCACGTTCCCCGAAAACGCTTACTCCTATAGCGGCGCGCGCCATTAAGAAAACCTCCTCCTCAAATCCTCTCTATAGCCCTCAATCGCGCGCTCCTCGCCCTCGGGTTTGACCGGACTTCCTCGCGGGCCGGGAAAACGACCTTTTTCGTCAGGAGTTTCGCCTTGGGGGTAAGGCCGCAGACGCATTGCGGGATATCTGACGGGCAGACGCATCCGCGGGAAAAACTTCTAAAGGTTTCCTTTACGATTCTGTCTTCGAGGGAGTGAAAGGAAATAACGACCATCCTGCCCCCGGTCCTCAACACATCTATTCCTTCTTCCAATCCGGTTTTGAGATTTTCAAGTTCGTTATTTACCGCTATCCTTAATGCCTGAAAGACCCTTGTAGCCGGATGGGTCTTAGAGTATCCCCGGCCGACACACCCTGCTACGACCTGTGCGAGTTCTCCGGTAGTCGAGATGCCTTCTTTCTTCCTTGCCTCCACTATGGCCCGGGCTATCTTTCTCGCCCTTTTCTCCTCCCCGTAGAGGAGTATTATCCTTTCGAGTTCTTTCTCTTTAAGACCGTTTACGAGCTCAAAGGCGGAGGTGGGATTACGCCTGTCCATCCTCATATCCAATCTCGCATCGCGCATGAAACTGAATCCCCTTTCCCCTCTTTCGAGTTGATACGAGGAGACCCCCACATCCAAAACCATTCCGTCTACCTTATCGAGCCCCTCATGCCCGAGTAATCTCTTTATATCTTTGAAATTCTCTCTCATGATAACCACCCTGCCGGTGAAGGGTTCAAGGAGGGCCGTTGCCTCTTCTATCGCATCCCCGTCGACGTCGAGCCCTATAACCCTTCCATCCGGCCCGGTTGCCTTCAGTATCGAAAGTGTGTGTCCTCCGCCGCCGAGGGTTAAGTCGACATATATCCCGCCCGGCCTGCAGGCGAGGTAACTTACGACTTCATCCGCCATTACTGGCAGATGCCCCCGCGTCCTCAAAGTCCGAGGCTCTCGAGCATATTGCTTATGTCCTCTTTCGACGCCGCTCCCTCCCGTGCATCCCACAATGCCTTGCTCCATATCTCAAACTGCTTGAAAGCGCCTATCATTACCACGTCCTTTTCCAACCTTGCGTATTCCCTTAACGACTGCGGTATGAGAACCCTCCCAAGTTTGTCGATGGGGCAGTCGGATGCGGAAGAATAAAAGAACCTCAGAAACATCCTCGTATCCTTCTTAAACTCCGACAGCCCGGCTATCCTCTCCTCAAGTATCACCCACTCCTCGTGGGGATACGCTATGAGACAACTGTCATAGGTGGTGACAACGAGACGAAACTCCTCACCGAGGACATCCCTGAATTTGGAGGGGATGCTTACCCTTCCCTTCGCGTCTATGGTATGTTCGAATCTGCCCCTGAACACCCGGAACCCTCCTCATCTTTTTGAACGGACGTGAATATTAAGAATTGTCTCTTTTGTAACTTTGCTGTTCTATTTATAACACTTTATACCACTACATCCCACTTTACGGGTAACTATATTCCCGATAAGGGTTTTTGTCAAGAAAATTTTGAGTTTTTATGGGATTGTGAACAACTTGTGGATAACATGCGATGGGCTGTAAAAACTTCCGGTTCTTTAGAAAAAAATTTTTAGAGATAGGAAGGGATAAACCGGGAGCATTACAACGCGGGTAAACATCATGCGGACAAAAAAACAGAGGATGCAATAAGCCGGATTTTGTAATCCCGCTTTTGGCGGGACGGCGACCATTCATCTGGACGGGGCGTTGCCGCACCGTTCGAGCAGCCAACCCGTTCCGCCTACCCTTTCGGGTATAAGGACGGGCAGTCCTTGAATAACGGAACCTATTTGGCCTTGCACCGGGAGGGGGTTGCCGAGCACAGGCGGTCACCCGCCTGTCTGGTGGGCTCTTACCCCGCCGTTTCACCCTTACCGCGTCTTGGAATCCAAGGCGCGGCGGTTTATTTTCTGTTGCCCTTTCCCTGGGGTCGCCCCCGGTCGCCGTTAGCGACCTCCCTGCCCTGTGGTGTCCGGACTTTCCTCCCAGCGCCACTTTGGACAGGGCTTCCTCACATGACATTTAAAGCCAACGTGCCCAGCACCACTTTTGACAGGACTTCCTCTATAACATTCAAAGCCAACGTGTCAAAAGTGGTGCTGGACGTGTCCAAAGTGGCGCTGGGCGGCCACCTCGCATCCTCTGTTTAAGGAACATTATACACCGTCTATCGCGGCGTTTGCAAGTGTATCGGCCTCTTTATTTTTTTCCCTCGGTATGTGCGTTATCCTGAATTCGGAAAAATCTCCTTTAATGGCAATAACCTTTTGGTAGAGCGTTTTAAGCCCCTCGCTCTTCACCCTGTATTCGCCGTTTATCTGCTTTACGATGAGTTCGGAATCGGCAAAGACATGCACGCTTTTTCCCCCCATATCCCTCGCATCGGTAAGCGCCGTTATGAGCGCCATGTACTCTGCCACGTTATTCGTGGCAACACCGAGGCTTTTTCTAATCTCCTTCACGACCCTTCCGTCCGCGCCTTTTATTACCGCTCCGGCGCCTGCCTTCCCGGGATTTCCCCTCGACGCCCCGTCAACGTATATAATAAGCCTCTCCGTTTGCGGGAAGAGTCGGCTGAGGACGGACCTTAAAAAAACCTTTGCCTCCCCTTCTCCTATGCCGAGAACTTCGATTGTTTTTTTGATGTCGAGCGTTTTCTCTATCTCTTCGAGGAAACTTTTAAAAAGGGAGGCGTCTTTCCCGGCTGCAGGCATGGTTTACACGTTTAATCCTTGACCGTGGAGGCGGAGGCTAAAGCAGGGGATGTGTCCTCGAAGTAAAGTATCCTGTGGCAGTGCGGGCAGGTTATTATCTCTTTAGAACCTTTCCTGAGTTGTATGAATACCTGCGGAGGTATCTGGATATAACAGCCGAGGCAGGTCTCGTTTTTTACGTTTGCCACCCCGACCCCGCCCCTGCGGGTCTTTATCGTTTCATATCTCTTTAAGAGCCGCGGGTCGAGGGCCTTTGAGATGGCCTCTCTCTTATTCTCCTCCTCCTTGCGGGCGGACTCCCACCCGGTTTTCCTCTTTTCAAATTCTTCCCCCATGAGACTGCGTCTTTCCTCTTTTTCGGCGAGTGTCTTTTCCTTTTCCTCGATATCGTTGCCTATTCCTTCGCATTTTTCGGCGATGGCATTAATCTCGATATCGAGGAGTTTGGACGCCTTCTGGGCATTGGATACCTCTTTCGTGAGCGCCGCGAATTGCTTTTCGGTCTTCAACTCGTTTGCCCTTTTCTGGTCTTTTTCTATCTTCTCCCTGTTCTCCCTTAACTTCTCCTCCCTGTCCTTTTTCCCCAGCCTGAGTACTTCGAGTTCCTTTCTGCGGGCCTCTATCTCTTCTCTAATCTTATTGCTCCCGGCCTCCATGCCGTCGAGGTCTTTTTTGTGTCGAAGTTTCTCTTTCTCAAGCCTCTCTATCTCTATATCTATATTTTGAATCTCGCAGAGAAGTTTAATGGAATCCGGCAAAACACGCCTCCATAAAAATTTTTAAGATGGTGGGCCCACTTGGACTCGAACCAAGGACCGACCGGTTATGAGCCGGTGGCTCTTCCAACTGAGCTATGGGCCCCAATGCAATAGTTCCGGAACTTCAGATTCAGACATTTTAAAAAATACAGCCTCCCTTGTCAAGCAAATCGAAACATGAGGAAAACTTTGCCAAAATAATGTCCGGCTCAAAGGGTATAAAAAGAGCGCCTCCTTCCACTTGACCTTCTTTATCTCTTCATGTAGCCTTTAAAGGAATGGAACGGGTAAGTTACGAAATAGAGGTCCGCGCGCCCATCGAACCGGTCTTTGACCTTATCTCGAGGGTTGAGGATTTTTCGATGTATTCGCATCTCATAAAAGAGATAAAGAAGGTGGGGGAGAAAAGATACAGGTGGGAGGTGAAGGCCTTCGGCATCCCGCTTTGGTGGGAGGCGGAGGTGGTGGAATATGAAAGGCCGCGGAGGTTTGCATGGCGCTCAATAAGCGGCGTTTATAACACCGGCAGTTATACGCTCGAACCGTCGGGAGATGGCACACGTGTAATATTCGAGATGTATTACACCATTCCGATAAAGTTCCTCGGAGGAATCGCCAGACATCTCTTGTCGCGCATGATATTGGCTGTATATACGGAAGTCCTCGGGAACATAAAGAAAAAAATTGAAGGCGGCGGGGGGATGTCCCCGGGACTTAGAAAAATCTAAAGGACCGGACATTACCTGCCGGAAAGCGGCGGGCCGGAGTCCTTGGTTCCATAACCTGGGGGATAATCCTATCGATGATACTATATGTGTGGCCCTTCCGGGGTTATGGTAGCAACACCCCTACCCCTTCTTTTTCTTCGCCTCCTCGAGCCATCCCTTCAGGTGGTATGTATCGAGCGCCTTAAAGAACTCCCCTTCGCCGTTGACCATCTCCCAGACAACGGTCGGTTGTGCCGCCTCAAACCCCTTGAACGTAACCTCCCCGCTCCTTACAAAGGCCTCCACGGAATACGTCTCCCCCTTGGTCTCATGGGCGAACCAGAAATCAAGTTTTTCCGATGGGAGAAAGAAGTTCTCCTGTATGTATTTATCAAGCACGGAAAGACCAACCTCCTTATGGAAAAAGAACTTAGTCCCCTTTGCCTCCCCCATATACGCCTTTAACGCCTCTTCGCTCATGGCCTGTCCCTTGTTATAGATGTCCGTGTGCGACTCTACTATCCTAAGGGAAGAGAAGGGCTCCCCTTTTGAGAGCCTCTGAAAATCCCTGTAGCATTCCCTGGCAATCCATGCCGCCATGGCCTTGGCGCCCTCTCTATCTTCCTGCGCAACAAGGGCGGAGATGGCGTTGTCGAACTCGTATGGGACGCGGATGATGAAGTTTTTGTCTATGTAGACGTCAAAGGGGTATCTCAAGCGGGTATTATTCCTCCTGAGCCTCTCTTTTGCGAGAAGCATCTCAAGCCTTGCCTTTATCCTCGTATTCCTGAAGGTGCCTCTTGAGGCCTCGTTTATCTTCTCGCCTATCGCAACCCTTGTGGGGCTGGAGACCCCTTCCCTCCCTTCTATAAGAATAACCTCGGCCTTTGTCCCGGAAGATATGAAGAGCCCGGCCTCCAACTCCCTTGTTATCGCCGCCTCGAGTTCGTCGCGGCAGACATTCTCAAGCCTCTGCTCCTCTTCGGCGAGGGTTACCACAGCAGCCCGGGCCTTTTCGTCCCCCCTCTTGAGTTCGTCTTCCAGTCCTTTTCTTTTCCTTGAGAAATCCTCTCTTTTTTCCATGAACCTCTTATTTATACATTCAAGCAGGAGTTCGTCTTTCACCGGAGGAAGCCTCCTTAAGAGCGCTTCCCTGCTCCGCCTTATTATCCTCTGTATGTCCCTGGCAAGGGAGATAAGCCTCCCCACACTGCCTGAAAATACGGCCGCATCCCCCGGAAGGCTGTTGAGCCTTACCCCCCCTTCTCTTTCCAAGAGCCCGGTCCCCGAGGCGTAACGGCCCGCGGCATCGAGTATGGGGTCATAGAAATTCTCCTTCATGAACTCGGCCATGGCTATCTCTTTCACCTTGAGGGTCCTGCGGGAGAAGTCCTTCATGTCTATGAAGAGTTGTCCCTCCTGTTCGACCTCGAGGGGGGAGAGGATGGGCCTTGCGTCGGTGGAAAAACGGTAGAGCCTCCCCCTTCTGTATTCCGAGAGGAGCATGCCGCTGTCGTACCCAAGTCTTCTGTCCACGAGGTGTAATCTCATCGGGGATGTGAACCTCTCCACCTCGAGGTCGAACCAGCAGGAAAAAAACCCGTCAAAAACCCCTCTGAAGACAAGAGCGGCTTCTTCCTTTTTCTTCTTAAACCAACCCGGCTTGCGGCAGAAGGCGGAAAGAAAGCCCTCTATCGCCTCTAACGCCTCCACCCTCTTTGCATCCTTTGAGAAATTCTCTTTGATGCCGTCGAGGGCCCCCCTTAATTTCTCTATCATCTTCTCATCCCCGAAAAGACTCCTGATGAATAGGTCTTCCTGATAAACGTCATAGAGGAGCCTGTGGCCGCCGAGCCCGGCGACGTCGAAGTCCATGAGGTAACCCATGATAAGCCTTCTGAACTCCGATATATCATGCTGGAGTTTTACCGCCTCCATAATCTCCTTACGGCCCCTTACCTTATCTTCAAGAACTGACAAGAGTTCCCCGCTTCCTACGGTTACCTCGGTCATGGCGGGCATATACGGACTAACCGCGTCAAAGAGTTCCCTGCCGACGGCGTAAGGATTCAACGACGTTGAAAGAAGGTTTGATGGAATGGAGAGGAAGGAACTCGGCGTGAGGGTTGACTTGATAAGAACCTCTGCTGCGGGGTTGTAATACTGAGCGGCGCTTTTCTTTAACCTTTCAAAGAGCGCCCACAAAGACCTCCGAAGGGTGGTGTAGAGGAGAGACCCCCCGACCATATCCAGTTTCTCGTATGACAGTCCCCTTATCCTGAATCTTTTAAGGCCCTCTTTTTTCTTCCTTACGGAGTTTACGACCGAAAGGAGCGCGATGTAAGACGTCCTCTCGCCGATTGCGCTTGCCGCCTCGTCCTTCAGGGCCTTCTCCATCAAGTCGGACGCCCACCGGGCGAAATTCCTGCCGTGGCCCTCCGGGCCGAGCCAGTTTGCGAGTATCGCGCCGTCTATAAAAGGGGCCGTAAGGAGCGCCTCACGAGCGATATCTCTTTCCATCGAACCGGCAAGAAGGATGTCGGTTTTAAATGTCTTTTCCTTCAGAGGCCGCGCTATGGCCGTATCAATGCCGGCGGGGACATCTCCCGCGCCTTCCTTTACGTATTCCTCGAAACGCCGCTTAAGGAGAAGGGCGAGGGAAAAGACCGCCCCCTCGATTATCGTTTCGTCCTCTGCGCCGAGGTGGTAAGGTATCTTGAGTTCGGCGAGGGTCTCCCCGTACCTGAATCTTACCTTCGAGGGCTCGAGTGTCCAATATCTGCCCCCTCCGACTCCTTCCCCCTCCTTTGTAAGCAGGTCAAAGAGGGCGAGTCTCTCTTTGTGGTAGGCCTCTATCATCTCCACTCAAGAAGATATAATAATTATGCGACTAAATCAAGAAGAGGAGGTTTACGGGTTGTGGCGGAGACTTTGATTTAAGTCTTTGAAATATGCTACCATCAGCCCCATGGAGGTCATCACAACACATACGAACGCGGACTTCGACACCCTCGCATCGATGGTTGCCGCAAAAAAACTCTATCCCGGGGCGCATCTGGTGTTTCCGGGCTCCCTTGAGAAGGGATTGAGCTCGGCGCTCGAGGTCCTTAAACTCCCGTACACGTTCGAACGCGCGAAGGACATTGACCTTACGGGGATAACGAGACTCATACTCGTTGACATAAGACATCCGGCGAGGCTCGGACGATTTTCGGAAATAATCTCAAGGAAAGGCCTCGACATACACATCTACGACCACCATCCCTTTCAGGAAGGCGACATAGAGGGGACGTTGGAGGTAGTGGAACCCTACGGCTCTACAACCACCATACTCACCCTCATCTTGAAGGAAAAGGGCATAGGACTCTCCAAAGAGGAGGCGACCATCCTCATGTCCGGTATTTACGAAGACACCGGCTCGCTCAGTTTTCCCTCCACAAAAAAGGAGGACTTTGAGGCCGCGGCATTCCTGCTTTCGCAGGGGGCGAACTTGAGGACCGTAACTGACCTCCTTAAAAAAGAACTCACCCCGGCAGAGGTCTTTGCCCTTAACGAACTCATGCGCTCCGAGGTGACGTACACGATGGACGGCGTTGACATCACAATCGCCGCAATAACCCTCGAGGGCTACGAGGACGACGTCGCGGGGCTTGCCCACAGGCTTGTGGCTATGGAAAGGATGCGCTGCCTGATACTCCTTGCCGAGATGGACAACAGGGTCCATGCCGTCATAAGGAGCGCCGTCGCCGAGGTCGACGCCGGGGAGGTGGCGCGGCTTTTGGGAGGCGGGGGGCACCCGCAGGCCGCATCCGCGACATTGAAGGGGATGACGCTTATACAGGCAAGGGAGAAGGTAATCGGAATCCTTCAAGAAAAGGCCGCACCGACGAGGGCCGCGGGCGACATAATGTCCGCCCCCGCGATAACCGTACCGTCAGGAGCAACACTCGCGGAGGCCGGAGGGCTCATGCGCCGCTACAATATAAACGCGGCGCCAGTGGTAAAAGACAATGCCCTCATCGGGGTAATCACAAAGACCGTGGTAGACAGGGCGGCGTACCACGGGCTCGGAGGAGAAAACGTAAGCGAGTATATGACAACCGATGCGCAATGGGTGACGGCTGCGACCCCGCTTTGGGAGATACGGAGAAAGGTAATTGCAAGGGGCCAGAGAATCCTCCCGGTCATCAAAGACGGGTTTGTAGCGGGGGTTATAACGAGGACCGACCTCTTGAAACTCCTTCAGGAAGAATTGCTGGAAAGACCTTCGCAGGGGAAGAGAAAAAAATCCATAAGGCCTCTTATGAAAGAGAGGCTTCCCGTGTGGGCCTATGAGCTGCTTAAGGACGCCGGGTGGACGGCCGGGAGGCTCGGCTATCAGGCCTACGCCGTCGGGGGTTTCGTAAGGGACCTTATTCTCAAACGCGAAAACCTCGATATGGACATAGTCATAGAGGGAGACGGCATAGTATTCGCAAAAGAGTTCGCAAAGGAACACGGCCTTGAGGTAAAAGGCTTTGAGAGGTTCAAGACCGCCGTCATAAAATTCCCGGACGGAAGGAAACTCGATGTGGCGACCGCAAGGCTTGAGTACTACGAAAGGCCGGGGGCGCTGCCCACCGTCGAGATGTCTTCCCTCAAACTCGACCTTTACAGGCGGGATTTCACCATCAATACCCTCGCGGTCTCCCTCAACCCCGAGAGGTTCGGGGAACTGATTGACTTTTTCGGGGGCCAGAACGACATAAGGGAAAAAACCGTAAGGGTCCTCCATAACCTGAGTTTTGTGGAGGACCCCACGAGGGCGTTCCGGGCAATCAGGTTTTCCGAGAGGTTCGGCTTTAATATCGCCGGACACACCCTTAACCTCATAAAGAACGCCTCAAGGCTTTCTCTCTTGAAAGAGGTGTCCGGGGCGAGGACGCTGGATGAACTGAGAAACATCCTCGAAGACGAAAAGGCCGCTTGCGCCGTCGAAAGACTCTCTGAACTGGGGATGCTTTCCTTCATCCATAAAAAGATAAAGTGGGACAAGAAGGCCTCCCGGCTCTTTGAAAGAACGAAGGAGACCCTCCACTGGCACCGCCTTCTCTATACCGGCGAGGGGGTGGAGGAGTGGCTTGTGCTTTTTCTTGCGCTCACGGACGGACTCGCACAGGCGGAACTTGAGGAACTTTCCAAAAGGCTCGACCTTTCGGGAAAAAAAAGACAGGACGTGGTCGTATCGAAAGACGACGGGCTTAAGGCGTTTAATGCCATAAACTCGGGAAGGGTCAAGCGCGGAAGTAATATCTACGAGGTCTTGAACAAACTGCCGCTGCCCCTTCTTCTCTATCTTATGGCAAGGGCGGAGAAAGAAAATACAAGGAAGATAATGTCGTCCTACATATCCAAACTCAGGCGGACGGAGACCCTGCTTAAAGGAGAGGACCTTAAAGGGATGGGGGTTTTGGAGGGTTTGAGGATAGGGGAGCTGCTCGCCGCACTCCTTAAAAAAAGACTCGACGGAGAGATTACCACACGGGAGGAAGAAGAGGAGTTTGTAAGGGGGTGTCTGGCCAAAAAAAACCTCTAATCCGGCCAATGAGAAAAGGGAAGGCCGAAAGGCGCCTGAACGCAGAAAAATTTAAGGGACCTCTGAAAAAGTATCTTGAGAGAACCTTTTTATAAAAAGGTTCTCTCAAACTCTCTCCAAAAATTTTCAGTTCTGGTGGGCACAGCCCACTCTAAAAGTCTTTGGAGGGGGTTTGGGGGAAACTTCGGGCACACACCCGCAAGGGTGGGTCGGAAAGGTTCCCCCAAAAATGCTTTTTTCAGAGGTCCCTTAAATTTTACAACCGGGCCTGCGGCCCGGGGTGGTAAGACTTCGAGTCTACTTCGCCGGGGTTCCTCCGGAAGGTTGTCCTCCAGCCGGCGCCGGTGCCGCCTCCGTATCTTCAACCGTGATTTTACCCAACATGCTCCTGTGGATGAAACAGAAGTAGTAATATGCGCCGGGTTTCTCAAACTTATGCTCCCATATATGCCCCGTCTCCATATCCGAAGAGAAAAGCCCGGTCTCCCCGATGAACGGCACCGAGGCGAGGATGTGTTTACTCACGTCATTATTCACAAACTTTACGGTCTCGCCCTTTTTTATTATGATATTGTCCGGTTTGAATAGGTTTTTGGCCGTCTCGGTCGGCGCCGGCATCTCTACCATATATACGCCTCCGGCAGGGGTGGGACGCACGGGGGGAGAGAGGAGGGTGTCGTAATACCTTATTTTTACCCCCCTCAGGAGCTGAGGGTCTCCGAATTGGTCCTTGTAAATGGTCGCTATCAATTCCGCTATATAGAAATTGCCCCTCTTATCCTCCTCGGTTACGCCGGGCGCGGTTGCCTGGTCAAGAAGGACGGCAACCTCCGCGGGGATTTTCTCTCTATTCCCCGCAATAACCGCAACCATTTCCTTCTCATCGTTAAGCACCCTTGCGTTCTTAAAGTTTTTTACGAGCTCGGAATCCTCGCAGAAGGCCGGGGTATTTAAAATCAAAATAATTGCAAGGCTCAGTAATACTGACAATCTCCTCTCTCTCATCTTGACCTCCTGTGATATTTCCTCCATTTTCCCCCTTGTGCGCGGGGGAACGAGGGCTGCTTAAGATTCGGAAGAAACAACGGAATATTACCAGAATAGAGTGTTCTTGTCATCAATAAAATGCAGGGGTCCTTTTACATTTTAGGGGAAATCTCCTTAAAAACTCCTTCCCCTCCCCCGTGTCCCCGAAGCCGCGGTCTTTTACTCCCCGGCCTCTTTTTCAATGAGTTCCCTCAGTATAGAGCGGTGGCAGAGATTTTCGTCCTCGCAGTAACATCCGACGGCGAGCGGGGTCCTTTTTGCCACTTCCGCGAGCAGTCCTATGGCATGGCGGGCATTGGCATCTCCCTCAATCTCTTTCCCGTACCTCTTTGCAAACTTCTCCCATTTCTTCTTATCGCCCTTCCCTCGGCTTCGCCGAGAGGAGAGAAAATCCTTGACCGCCTCTTTACTCGGCGCGACGTTCGGGAACCAAACGTCAAAATAATCGAGTTTAGCGTAATCCTCTTTTTTGACCCCGCGCGGAAGGAACCTCACCGCGCCTATCCTCAAACCCTCGTCTTTTCCCCTCGGAGAGCCGCAGCGGTATGTCTTGAGTTTTATCTTCGCCACATCTCTACCCCCCCCGTGTTTACCCCCCATGACACTTCTTGTACTTCCTGCCGCTTCCGCAATAACAGGGGTCGTTTCTCGCCGGTGTTTTTTCCGCCCTCGCGGTCTGCATAAAAGGGACGGGCCGGGAACAATATTGCCTGACCTCTTCAAGAACCCGGCCGGCTGCATCTATGGCGCTCAAAGAGCCTTCGCCGTAATGCCCCGCGCTCGCCTTTCTTTCAAGTTCCACCATTCTGATAATCTCGGCCTCGTCGCCGGACGACCGAAGAGCCGCATCTATGATACGGCAATAACCCTCGCTCCCCGGCCTTGCTGTAACCGAACCCAACATGGCGCAGCGCCCCGGGCGCGTATCCATGCCGATTATAGCGGGATGTATCAGGCATTTCTTTTCATCCGATAAGAAGGCGCATCTGAAGGCGAACATTGCCCTCAATCGTATGAGGAGTGTGGAGCCTCCCCTTATATCTTCCACTTTGACGTTATACCTTTCCGGGTCTTTAAAAAGGCGCCTCGGCGGGTCTTCGTTCGTTCTGTATTGGGACTTAATCCTCTCCGCCCTTTCTTTTATGCTGCCGGAAATCTCTTTTTTGAAATCATCGAGTCCGGCGAGCCCCCTTTCTTTTTTAAGGGTATAAAAGATAATTCCCCACCACGGGTCGCAGCAAGCGCCTTTGCAGAGGGTTACGCATACAGAGGAGAGGGATTTTTTATCTATGCTTTCGACGGACATAGAAATAATTTACCATAATATCAAGAACTCCGCCATAAATGGCGGAATTCTTCAATGTCATGGAGGAAGCCCTGTCCAGAGTGGCGCTGGGCGGGACCGGGGTACCTGCGCCGGACCTACTGCCTGAAATTACCGTGGCAATGGATACAGCCGTTTAAGAGTTTATGGGCCATCATCTCCACCATCTTCATATCGCCCTTCTTTGAAGATTCCATGAGCACCTTGACATTCCTGTGGAACTCCTCGTCCAGGCTCTCGAACATCAGCATCTTGTCGTTATTCTTGGGGAGTTTGATATTGCCGCTCTTGAGGGCGTCTTCCGTCCTGGGTTTTGCGTCGAGGACCTCCTGAAACGGCCCTTCTATGATACCCGGGTTATTCAACGCTATGGCGTCGATAAGGGTTTTGTATGCGCCGTCGAGAAGCCTCATCTCCTCTTTAAGCGGATTCTCTTCGGCGGATGCGGCTCTAACCGCGCATGGAACGGCACTCAGGCCGAGCCAGAACACGAGAGCTGCCATCGTGATATTTTTTCTCTTCATACACCCTCCGGCGTTCTTTTAGATTTCAGAAAAAAACTTTGGCAGATACAAAGCCGCCGCGACATGACATATCCTCACTCTTGCCCGCGGCTATCTCCAGTGGAGAGGGATTATCCCTTGTAGACTCTGTTTCTTCCCTCTGCCTTTGCCATATACAGCCGCTTGTCAACCATGGCCGTGAGAGACACCGGCTCGTCCCCGTCCCCAGGAAGGGTGGCAACTCCGAAACTTGCGGTAAGGTTGCCTCCGGGCTGGGTCTCTTGCAGGGGGAAGGGATATTCTTCTATTGCCCTGCGTATCCCTTCAGCGACGGAAAAAGCGTCCGCCGCGCCGATTCCAGGAAGTATCAGAATAAACTCCTCTCCGCCGTAACGCGCGGGTATGTCCGACGCTCTGCGGTTTTCCCTGAAGAACTCCGCAACCATCTTTAAAACCACGTCCCCCTTGGGATGCCCGTGGGCGTCGTTATAATTCTTGAAATAGTCTATATCGGCCATAACAAGGGACAGGGGGTGTTTATACCGTTTCGCCC
>JACRCB010000100.1 GCA_016219165.1 Deltaproteobacteria bacterium
GATCGGTTTTGCCATGCAAGAACTCGGTTACAAGATCTTAAACGACATCATTTGGTATAAACGCAACGCCCCGCCCAACCTCTCGTGCAGATACTTCACCCATTCGACCGAGATAATCCTGTGGGCCGCCAAGAACGCAAAGAGCAAGCATTATTTCAATTATCACCTTATGAAAAAAATGAATCACGGCAAGCAGATGAGAAATGTTTGGGAAATTTCAGCCCCGTCATCGGAGGAAAAGAAATTCTGCAAACATCCGACACAAAAACCGGTGGAGCTTTTAACCAGGATAATACTCGCCTCTACCAAAGAAGGAGATTTGGTTCTTGATCCGTTCTGCGGGAGCTCAACAACCGGCGTCGCCGCGGTATCGCTGAGCAGAAAATATGTCGGTATAGATTCGGAAGAAGAATATCTGAAGCTTTCCAAAAAACGCATGGAAGAGGCGACAAACAAGTTGTCGTTGTTAAACATGGACAAGACTGCTTAAGGAATGCAGGAAAACACTAATTATGGCAAATAGCAGATCTTGGAAAAAGATTTTTGATGACCACGAAATTTTGGCGCATGACTTTACCAGATCTCCTTTCCTTTTATCGGCGGAAAAGATTAAGAGGTCTTGCCAAAAATTTACAGAAACCGGAGAAAAAGAAGTCCGCATTTTATGCAAGCAGGACAGCAGAGAAGATAGACCGGAAGTTTTCAAGGAGAACAACCTGTTCTTGCTGCCGGTAAAGAATGGCCTCTATAATATCATCAGGGGAGAGGGGTATGTTGATGTTCCTAAAATTAAAAACGAAATCGCTATTTATTCCTCGAAACTTGACTTCCACCTCGATTCAACAATGGTAGGAGACTCTGAAATGCAGCATTTGGATTATGCATATGCGACAAGCCTTATCAGAACTTTTATGGAAGATGACTCTCTTGTTTTGACCATCCGAGGAAGGAAATACACTCCTGAGTTTGGTTTTTTTGTCGGCAAGCAATTAATTAAAGTTTCCAGCGTGCAGACTGAGGTTGATGCCGGTTATGAAGGAAAAAAGCAGATCGTTTTGATCGAGGCAAAAAATTCTACTACAACAAATATAATTATAAGACAACTTTACTATCCCTTTAGACAGTGGCAAGCCCATACAAAGAAAAAGGTGGCAACTCTATTTTTTGAGAAAGAGAAAGGCGCGAATGTTTATTCTATCTGGAGATTTGAATTTCCGGAAATCAAAAACTATAACAGCATTAAGTTGGTGAGGTCGGGCAAATTCAGAATCAAAGAGAAATAATAAAAAACTGTTATACTATTGTCCGCTAATCATCCTACTCCCCCTTGAGCCTCCCCACCTCTTTCTCCGTAAGGTACCTCCACTCCCCGGTCTTGAGCCTACCCAGAGAAATCCCGGCGAACTCAACCCTTTTAAGTTTTGAGACGGGGTGTCCTATCGCCATACACATCCTTTTAATGAGCCTGTTCCTGCCTTCCGTAACTATCAACTCTATCCATGAGTTTTCTTCCGTCTTTCTTACAAACCTTGCTTTTGCCGGAAGCGTTTTGCCGTCGGAAAGATAAACCCCTTTTTCGAGCCTTTCGAGGTCCTTCTCGTCCGGCACGTCCCTTACCTTCACGAGATATTTTTTCGGGACGGAAAAGCGCGGGTGGATGAGTTTGTTTGAGAATTCCCCGTCGTTTGTCAAAAGGATCACGCCTTCGGCGTCATAGTCCAACCTTCCGACCGGGAAAACCTTGCCTTTGACCTTCCTTAGAAGGTCTACCACAACGGGCCTTTTATCCGGGTCCGCAACGGCCGAGATAAAACCTTTGGGTTTATTCAAGAGGATGTATACCTTCGGCCCTCTAAGAAGAACGGCCCTTCCGTCAACCTCGACCCTGTCCTTCTCCGGGTCGGCCTTGGTTCCGAGGAGGTCAACTACCTTCCTGTTGACCCGAACCCTCCCCTCCAGTATCATCTCCTCGGCCTTCCTTCTGGAGGCGAACCCGGCCTGGGCTATTATCTTCTGAAGCCTTAAGAGCGTCATATTCCTCTTCCATGCCTTCTTTAAGCGTTTCTATCTCCTTAAGCGTCGGGAGGGAAGCGAGGTCCTTCAGATTGAATGTCTCGAGGAACTCCTTCGTCGTCCCGTAGACGATGGGCCGTCCCGGCTCGTCTTTTCTCCCCGCTATCCTTACGAGCCTTCTTTCGAGAAGGGTGGAGAGGACCCCTGCCGAATCAACCCCCCTTATGCCTTCGAGTTCGGCCCTGGTTACGGGCTGCTTGTATGCGATTACCGCAAGGGTTTCGAGCGAGGCCTTGCTCATCTTCTGCATCCCTATCTTAAAAAGCCGCTTGAGCCACGGGGACAACTCGGGGCGCGTCCTTAACTGATACCCCCCGGCCACCTCTTCTATATAAAACCCCCTCTTCCCTCCGTTGTAATCCTCTATGAGTTCCTTCAACACCTCCCTTATCTCTTCTCTTTTCTCCCCTTCTAAAACGCCGGCAAGCCTGTCGAACGTCAACGGCCCTTCGGACGTGAATATCAACGCCTCGATAAGAGGTTTAAGCCCTTCCTTATCCATCAATGGACCTCTTCTCTAAAGTTTTCCGCCTCGTTCCTGCGTACCCTTATGGCGCCGTCCCCGGACTGGTTCACCTTTATCATGAGGAGTCTTGCGAGTTCCAGAACCGCGAGGAACGTAACTATTATCTCACCCCTTTCGGCCCCGGGCGGGAAGAGGTCAAGGAACGCAATGCTCCTTTCCCTCGAAAGGACCTCCAGCAGATGGTTTATCTTATCCGCCACCCTGAACCTGTCCACGGTAAGGTCTATTGTATAGGGGTGGGGCATCCTCTTCATTATGTCCTTGAACGCCCCTATCAGGTCGAAAAGCGAGACCTCCCCGAAAACAGGGGCTTCCTCTTCATAGAGCCCGTCCGGGAAAGGGAAAGGCATCCCCCGCGTGAATACGTCTCTTCCGAGGACGAGCCTTCCCTCCAGTTCCTCGGCCGCAGACCGGAACCTTTTGTATTCGAGGAGTTTTCTCATAAGTTCCTCCCTCGGGTCGGTTCCTTCCTCCGCCTCCTCCCCTTCCTCGGGTATGGGCAGAAGCATCTTGCTCTTTATATGGATGAGGGTTGCGGCCATCACTATGAACTCGACGGCGATATCGAGGTTCATCTTCTTCATGACGTCGAGATACTCGATATACTTCTCGGTTATGAGGGCTATGGGGATATCGTATATATCCACCTTGTCTTTCCTTATAAGATGCAAAAGGAGGTCGAGCGGGCCTTCGAATATATCGAGTTTTACATTCAACGCTTCTCTTTCGGGCATAAAGGTATCAATCAAGGCTTAAAGCCTTCCTTACGTCGAGCATGGTTTCCATTGCCGCTTCCCTCGCCTTTTCGCCGCCCTTCTTGAGGATGGAAGAAACCCTGTCCGGGTCTTTCAGGAATCCCTCTCTTTTTTCCCGCACCGGCGTCAACCTTTTCACCACCTCCGGTATCACGGATTTCTTGCACTCGATGCACCCTATGCCCGCGCTCTCGCAGCCCCTTCTGACCCACTCCTTCACCGGTTCGTTGGAATAAAGAGTATGAAAGGTGACATACACGGGACAGATGCCGGGGTTGCCGGGGTCGGTCCTTCTTTTCCTCGCGGGGTCGGTCATCATCGTGAGCATCTTTTTTTCTATCACTTCGGGGGGGTCGGAAAGATATATCGCGTTATCGTAACTCTTGCTCATCTTCCTCCCGTCAACGCCGAGGACCTTCGGGGATTGCGTAAGGATGGTCTGCGGCTCCGGGAACGTCTCGCCGTAAAGGTAATTAAACCTCCGTGTTATCTCGCGGGCGAGTTCGAGGTGGGGGGCCTGGTCTATTCCGACAGGCACCTTCCCTGCCCTGTAGATTATTATATCAGAGGTTTGAAGCACCGGGTAACCGAGGAACCCGTAGGTATGGAGTTCCCTGTCCCTTACCTCTTCGAGTTGTTCCTTGTAAGTGGGGTTCCTTTCGAGCCACGCCAGGGGCGTGAGCATGGAGAGGAGCACATGGAGTTCCGCATGCTCCTTAATCTCTGACTGCCTGAAGATAACCGACCTTGAGGGGTCAATCCCCACCGAGAGCCAGTCCGCGGCCATATCGAGGATATTTTTTTTAAGCCCCCCGGGGTTTTCGTATTCGGTCGTGAGGGCGTGCCAATCGGCCACGAAGAAGTAACACTCGCAGGTCTCCTGAAGTTTAAGCCAGTTTTCCAGAACGCCGTGGAAGTGCCCCAGATGGAGTTTCCCCGACGGCCTCATTCCGCTCAATACCCGCATGGGGCGATACGAGCCGGTCTTGGCCATCTACACCGCCCCCGAAACGAGGAGTTTCACCGTATAAAAGACGAGCGGGGATACGACCGTATTGACGACGCCGGTGGTTATGAGCGCTACGAGTATCAAAAACCCGTAAGGCTCGAGCCTCGAATAGCCGAGCGCCTTGCCGGCCGGAAGGAAATGCGACAGCACCCTCGACCCGTCGAGCGGCGGTACCGGCAGGAGATTGAATACCGCGAGCGCGACGTTGACGATTATGCTTATCTTTACCATCGCGAATAAGGGCCCCACGAAAAAGGAAGAGGCAACCCCGGGGGCATAACTCGCATTGAGCATGAATTTATAGATAACCGCGGAGGCGAGGGCCAAAAAAAGATTCGCCGCCGGTCCGGCCAGCGCAACCATCATCATGTCACGGGAGGGGTTTCTGAAGTTACGGGGGTTTATCGGCACGGGCTTCGCCCATCCGAACATCCCTGTTACAAAAAGGGCGATGGTGCCCACAAAATCCAGGTGCCTCAATGGATTAAGCGTCACCCTTCCGAGCATACCCGGGGTAGGGTCCCCGAGCCGGGTTGCGACCCAACCGTGGGCGCACTCATGGAAGGTGAGGGCAAAGAGGATGGCCGGTATCTTAAGAAGCATTACTCTTATATAATCCCCTGACATATCAAAGGAAAGTTTATCAGATAACTTTTCCCCCAGTCAATCGAAATATTACCCCGGCCTCGCAGCCCGGCACAACCCTGAAACAATGCTGAAACAAGTTCAGCACAGGGTTCAGGGCAGGCTCTTCGGACGGGTGCCCCGACCGGGAAATCCCTAAAAATACCTTGACTTATCCGGCGATTAAATGATAACTTTATAAAAATATTTAGTAAGGACAAACTCCCTGAATATGCCCAAGAAAATACTCCTCGCGGACGACTCCGTTACCATCCAGAAGGTCGTAACCCTCACGCTCTCATCCGAGGACTATGAACTCATAATAGCCGGCGACGGCAACAGCGCAATCGAGAAGATAAGGAAAGTGAAACCCGACCTCATAATGGCGGATATAGCCATGCCCGGCAAAAACGGCTATGAGGTCTGCGAAATAGTAAAAAACGACCCCCAGCTTAAAAACGTCCCGGTGCTTCTTCTTTCGGGCACTTTTGAAACCCTCGACGCGGACGAAGCCGAAAAGGCCGGCGCGGACGACCACATTGTAAAACCCTTTGAATCGGAGGAACTCATAAACAAGGTGCGGGACCTTCTTTCCCGCTCTACCCGGCCCAGGGAACCCGCCCCGCAAGAGGAAACACCCTCGCCCGCGCCCCTTTATGAAGAAAGCCCCCCCCTCGGCGAAGAGGTCTGGCTCGATAGCGATTTCATAGGGAGTGGAAAGGGCGAAGAGGCGCTTAAACCCGCGCATCCGGAGGAGACGGGGCCGGGTCTTGAAGAGGAATTCCTGGACATCGGACTCGGCGAAGAAGAACTTAAGGAGACCGAAGGATTACCGGAAGGGACGAAAGAGGAAGAAGAATGCGAAGAATACATCGAAGAGCCTCCGATACTGGAGCTGCTCGAAGAGGAGGAGACGACCGGACTCCGCTTCCCCGGGGAGTTAACGCTCAAAACGGCCGAAGAACCGGTTCTGGAAGAGACCGCGCCAAAGGGGGTTGAGGCGTCATTTGAGGCATCGGGGGAGACCCTTAGGATGGAGGAACCCATTCGCGCCGTCGAAGAGCCCGCAGAGAGGGTCCGTGAGATTACGGCCGCCCCCGGCAAAGAAAAGGCCGGAACAAAGATAAAGGGGCTGGAGACGTTCCCCATGGAAAAACTCGAGGAGATTATAGAAAGGGTCGTGCGCGAGGTCGTCACCGAGATTGCGTGGGAGGTGGTGCCGGAGGTCGCGGAGGATATAATCAAAAAAGAACTGATAGAGCGGCTCAGGCAGGCGATGGCGAGGCCTAAATAGATTTTATAAAATACAAAATCCTTCAGGGGGAGTTATAATCAGAGGCAGCGCCTGATTAGATTCCCCCTTTGAATTTTTTGCACCCGCTGTAAAAGGAGACCGCTTAAGGATGGCCGTAACTATCGCAAAGGTGTACGCACCCGGCGAGGTCGAAAGAAAGTGGTACGCCCGGTGGCTCGAAAAAAACCTCTTTACCGCGGACCCCCGCTCGGATAAACCCCCCTTCTCGATGGTCATCCCGCCGCCGAACATAACGGGCTCGCTCCACCTCGGTCACGCCCTCAACAATACCCTTCAGGACATAATGGCGAGATTCAAAAGGATGCAGGGTTATAACGTCCTCTGGCTTCCGGGCATAGACCATGCGGGTATAGCGACCCAGAACGTAGTTGAAAGGCGGCTTAAAGAGGAGGGGATGTCGCGGGATGCCCTCGGAAGGGAAAAATTTGTAGAGAGGGTCTGGAAGTGGAAGGAGGAGAGCGAAGGGACCATCATAAACCAGTTAAAAAGGCTCGGGGCTTCATGCGACTGGACAAGGCTTAAGTTCACCCTCGACAGCACGCTCTCAATGGCCGTAAGGGAGGTGTTCGTAAGACTCTATAAGGAGGGGCTTGTCTACAGGGGCGACTACATAATAAACTTCTGCCCCCGCTGTTCCACGGCGCTCTCGGACCTTGAGGTCGAACATGCGGAGAAAGATTCCCTCCTCTACCACATCGAATATCCGGTAAAGGGGGGCGGAAGTATCGTTGTCGCGACGACAAGGCCGGAAACGATGCTCGGCGATACCGCGGTCGCCGTAAACCCCAGGGACAGCCGGTACAAGGCGTTTGCGGGGAAGGCCGTGGAGCTGCCGCTTGTAAAAAGGGAGATACCAATCATAGAGGACGCGGCCGTGGATATGGAGTTCGGGACAGGGGCGGTAAAGATAACCCCGGCGCACGATTTTAACGACTTCGAGACGGCGAGAAAACACGGGCTGCCTTGCTTAAAGGTAATGGACCTGAACGCGAGGATGAACGAGAATGCCGGCGCATACGCGGGGCTTACGAGGGAAGAGGCGAGGAATAGGATAACGGAAGACTTGAAGAAGGAAGGGCTCCTCAAGAAGGAGGAAAAATACAGGCTCCTTTTGGGCGTATGCTACAGGTGCGGGACAACGGTAGAGCCGACGCTCTCAAAACAGTGGTTTGTAAAGGTAGGGCCGCTTGCAAAACCGGCGATAGAGGCGGTAGAGGAAGGTAGTATTAGGTTTGTCCCCAAGTCATGGGAAAAGACATACTTTGAATGGATGGGAAACATAAGGGACTGGTGCATTTCGAGGCAGATATGGTGGGGGCACAGGATCCCGGCATGGTACTGCGAGGATTGCGGCCGCGTAACGGTGGAAACAAGAGACCCCTCCCGGTGCGAAGCGTGCGGCAGCGAAAAGATAGCGCAGGACCCCGATGTCCTCGACACATGGTTTTCCTCCGCGCTCTGGCCGTTCTCTACACTTGGCTGGCCCGAAGAAACCGTCGAGGGCGGCGTTTTCTACCCGACGTCTGCTCTCTTCACGAGTTTTGACATAATATTTTTCTGGGTGGCGAGGATGATAATGATGGGGCTTAAATTCAAGGGGGACGCGCCCTTCAGGGACGTTTACATACACGCCCTCATAAGGGACGCCGCGGGGCAAAAGATGAGTAAAAGCAAGGGTAACGTCATAGACCCGCTTGTGATGATGGAAAAATACGGCACGGACGCATTAAGGTTCACCCTCGCCTCCTTTGCCGCGCAGGGCAGGGACATAAAACTCGCGGAGGAAAGGATAGAGGGTTACAGGAACTTCGCAAACAAACTCTGGAACCTCGCAAGATTCGCCCTCATGAACATAGAGGGCGCCCCCTTATCCCCCGCGGCCCCGGAAAAACTTACAAGGGCGGATAAATGGATTATGACGAGGCTTTCATCGGCAATCGAGGAGGTTTCTTCCTCCATTGACAACTACGAATTCGACACCGCCGCAAAGGCCGTTTATTCGTTTATCTGGCATGAACTCTGCGACTGGTATGTGGAACTCATAAAGCCCGACCTCAGAGGGGAGAGGGGGGGGGAAAGAAAGACGTTCGTGGAGGGCCTTCTTATAAACGTCATTAAGGATACACTTAAACTCCTCCACCCCTTCATGCCTTTCATAACGGAAGAAATATACTCTTACCTTCCGGGTGTGGCCGCTGGTATAATGGAGGCGGGGTTGCCCGGTCCCGCGGGCGGATACCCGGAAGATGCGGACGGGATGGAGGTCGTAATGGAGGTTATAAGGGCTGTAAGGAATATAAGGACAGAAATGAACATCCCCCCGGGGGCCGCTTTGGACTGCACGGCCTTTACAAAAAACGCCTCCCTGACGGGCATACTCCGCGAAGAAGAGGCGAACATAAAAAACCTCGCCCGCCTGAGGGAGTTAAGGGTTTCCGGGGCCGGGGAGAGGCCGAAACAGGCGGCCTTCGCCGTTACAAGGGGGATAGAGGTCTTTGTGCCCCTTAAAGGCCATGTGGACATAGAAAAAGAGACCCTGAGGATTACGAGGGAACTCGAAAAACTATCGTCCGAGATTTCGGACGTGGACAAAAAACTCGGCAACAGGGATTTCACCGCAAATGCGCCTTCCGCTATAGTAGAAAAAGAAAGGGGAAGACTCTCCCTCCTGATGGAAAAGAAGGTAAAACTGGAGGCCGGGGCTGAAAGGATAAGGGGACTAAGATAATGAGACGCACGGGGGTTAAAAAAAGTGTCGGCATCCCGCTCCTCGAATACGCCGGGAGGATTATAAACGCTTCCCTCGCGGAAGATATCGGCACCGGGGATATAACGACGGAGGCGGTAGTGCCCAAGAATCTTAAAGGTCATGGGAGGATAATAGCGAAGGAAGCGTTTGTCCTTTGCGGGATTGTAATCGCAGAGAAGGTTTTTGCAACCACCGGCGAGGATATAAAATTCCGCAGCCTTGCGGACGATGGGGATGTTGTGGTTAAAGGGCAGGTCCTGGCCGCCGTATCGGGCAACTTAAGGGGCATCCTTGAAGGCGAGAGGCTTGCGCTCAATTTTCTGCAGAGGCTTTCCGGGATTGCCACCCTTACCAGGGAGTTCATAAAAAAAACCTCCGGCACCCATGTAAAGATACTCGACACCCGGAAAACCACCCCGATGATGAGAATCCTCGAAAGATACGCGGTGAGGACAGGGGGCGGGGTAAACCACCGCTTCGGCCTCTTCGACAGGGTCCTCATAAAAGACAACCACATAAAGATTGCCGGCGGGGTGAAAGAGGCCGTCGGAATCGTTAAAAGGAATTACCCCAAGGGGATTCCCATCGAGATAGAGACGAAGAATACAAAAGAGGTAAAAGAGGCGCTTCTGTCCGGAGTCCAGACGATTATGCTCGACAACATGGGGCTTAAAGAGATAAAAAAGGCCGTCGGCATCATAGACGGAAAAACACTCGTTGAGGTCTCCGGCGGGGTAACGCTAAAAAACGTGGGAAGGATTGCAAGGACAGGGGCGGATTATATCTCCGTGGGGGCGCTCACTCACTCCGCAAGGGCGGTAGACATAAGTTTTGAGGTCGAACGATGGAACCGGAATTCGAGATAATAAGCCTTCTGAAAAAAAAAGCCGGGGGCCATATTTCCGGCGAGGCCCTCTCGGCAAGGCTCGGCATCTCAAGAACGGCCGTATGGAAATACATCGCCTCCTTGAGAAAGGCGGGATACGATATAGAGGGTCGTAGCAATAAAGGCTATACGCTTTTAAGCCCCGAATCCTCCCCGTTCAACCCACACGAGATTAAGTCGTATATTACAACGGAGATAATAGGGAAATATCTGCATTTTTTCCCGTCCATCGACTCAACGAACTCCAAGGCGCTGGAACTTGCGAGAAAAAACGCCCCCGAGGGAACGGTTGTCGTTGCGGACGCACAGGAAAAAGGCAGGGGCAGGGTCGGGAGGACATGGCTCTCTCCCGCTGAGGCGAACATCTACACATCCATAATACTCAGACCCGATATAACGCCGCAGAGCGCCCTCGCCCTGACGCTTATGGCCGCGGTTGCGGTTGCGGAAAGCGTAGCGGCCTTCATCCCCCGCAGGGTGTGCGTCAAATGGCCGAACGACGTCCTCATAGATGGGAGAAAGGTCGCCGGCATACTCACCGAGATGAGTTCGGAAGTGGACAGGGTCAATTTCGTGGTCGTAGGCATAGGCGTGAACGTCAACATGGACATGAAGAAAACACCCGCCGCGATAAGAGGGAGCGCCACGTCCGTCATGGAGAAAAAAGGGGTGGAGACCTCGAGGGCGGCACTCGTCGGCGCACTTTATTCCAACATCGAAAAGTGGTATAAGAGATTCATGGAAGAAGGCCCTCCGCCGGTTATTTCGGCATGGCGGAAGTTTTTTAACGGCGAGGGGAAACCGGTAAAGGTAAAGGGGGTTGCCGGGCTCACTGGCATATGCCTCGGTATAGACGACAGCGGGGCGCTCCTTGTAAGGACCGGGGCCGGGGTTATAGAAAAGGTGATATCCGGAGACGTCGAATAAGGGCCTTTTTTCTCACAGGCAGCGAGGGGCAATACAAACAGAACGGATTTAAACCCCCGTGAGGTAGGAACGCCTTGCTTCTTACGATAGACATAGGCAACACGAACATCCTATTCGGCGTTTTCAAGGGAGAAACGCTCCTCAGAAACTGGCGTCTCTCTACCGCAAAGGAAAAGACCCCGGATGAGTACGGCATAACGCTCCTAAGCCTTTTAGAGAACTCCAACATCCCGGTAAACGGGATAAGCGGCGCCATCATCTCCTGTGTCGTCCCCCCGCTGAAAGAGACATTTTCGAAGGCGGTTTCGGCCTACATCGGGAGGAACCCCCTTTTTGTGGAGCCCGGGATAAAGACCGGAATGCCCATATCTACGGACAACCCCAAAGAGGTGGGGGCGGACAGGATAGTCAATGCGGTCGGGGCATACTCAATACATGGATGCGAGTTGATAGTCGTTGATTTCGGCACCGCCATAACGTTCGATTACGTAACGGGAAAGGGCGAATACGCGGGGGGGGCGATTTCACCGGGGATTATGATAGCCTCGGATGCGCTCTCCGAGAGGACGGCGAAATTGCAGAGGGTGGAATTCTCAAGGCCTTCGTCGGTCGTGGGAAAAAATACCGTCGATAGCATCAAGAGCGGCCTTTTCTACGGATTTGTCGGATTGGTCGACGGAATAGTCGAAAGGATAAAGAAAGAGACCGGAGGGAGGGCGAAGACAATCGCAACGGGCGGTTACGCCGGGGCCATATTCAAAGAAACGAGGACCATCGATTATCTCGACGAGTTCCTTGTCTTGAAGGGATTGAAAAAAATCTACGAGGTGAATAAACCGGATGCCTGAAGAGGGAAAAGAGAATTTCTCGGCGGGGCTCAAATATCTTAAAACGGGCGAGATGGAGGCGGCCACGAGGGCTTTTGAAAAGGCCTACAGGGAAAATAAGGAGAATCCCTCTTACATGTCCTACTACGGAATGTGCGCGGCGCTTAAGTGGGGCAAGATAGGACTCGGCATAGAACTCTGCACGAAGGCGATAAAAAAGGAGTTCTTTAAGGCGGATTTCTACCTCAATCTCGGGAAGGTCTATCTTGAGGCCGACAACAGAAAAGGGGCCGTAACGGTATTCAAGAAGGGGCTCGGAATCGACAAGGATAACGAGGAACTTCACGAGATGCTCGTTATCCTTGGGGTGAGGAAGAGGCCGGTCATACCCTTTCTCGGAAGGTCGCACCAGATAAACAAATACCTTGGGATATTCTTCAGGCGCACCCTGCCGGACCTTCTCAGGACAAAAGGCCCGGAGAGGAAGAAGGAGGAATAAGGGGGGACGGAGGCATAAGACAACCAACGCACATCCTCCCCCTCCATCCACCGCTGCAGGCGGGGAAGATGGAATTCTCCCACCATCCATGACGATGTCCCATGCCACTTAAGCCGGAAGATAATAGACGCCGCAAAAAAAGGTAAGGAAAAACAGGATAATGAAGGTAAATAAGGCCGTTTACGGTTTCATCTCTCCGGCAGCCGGAAGGGAAATGCGTCTGAAGGCCGCACAGGGTGAGGTCCCCCTTAAACCCGCGGACAGATTAACCGCAGTATATGTGCTCGCGCACGATAAGGACGGGGATATCAGGGCCGCGGCGCAGAAGACATTCGCCGGGTTCCCGGCGGACGAGATTATCCTGGCGCTCGAAAACACCCTCGACCCCGCCGTAATCAGGGATATTGCGAAGATGCACCCTGCTAACGAGGGGGTCCTGATAAAGATTGCACTCACCGGGAACGCCGACGACGAGACGCTTAAAACCATAGCCGCGGGCGCGCCGCGAGGCGTCGACGCAGGCGCGCCGCGAGGCGTCGACGCAGGCGCGCCGGAAAAAGTCCTAAAGGCAATCGCAAAGAACGCCGGAAGCGTCAGCCCGCAAGGCGTCTCCTCAGTCGTGAAAAACCCCGTCACCCAGCGGGAGTTGTCCGGGCGCGCAGGTAAACCCCATACCACCTCCGAGTTTCCGAGGGAATTCACGGAGAAAAGGACCAAGGAGATGGAAGAGGGGGAGAGGATAAACATGCAGAGAAGGATTATGAGCATGACCGTAGCCGAGAAGATTAAACTCGCGCTCCTCGGCAACAAAGAGGCGCGGGAGATACTCATAAAGGACTCCAATAAGATGGTGTCCTTTACCGTGCTCGGGAACCCCCATATAACGGAGGATGAGATTATAAAACTTACCGCCTCAACCTCCACGTCCGATGAACTCCTAAGGCTGGTGGTGAGGAACAAGGAGTGGCTCAAAAGCTACCATATCAGGAAAAATCTCATATATAATCCCAAAACCCCTATGAAGACGTCGCTCAGAATCATTCCGGACCTCAACGAAAGGGACCTCGAAAAACTTGCAAAGAGTAAAAACGTACCATCGGTCATCGCCTCCAGCGCGAGGAAGGCGCTTATGATGAAAAAAAAGCGCTGACGGCTGTTAAAAAAGCATCCCGGGGAAAAGTTTCCTTGGGCCTTGCTTAGTCAAAACATGTAATCTCTGAAAAAGTATCTTGAGAGAACCCGACACATCCCTGAAACAAGTTCAGGGCAGGCTCTTTGGATGGGTTCCCCGTAAAAAGGTTCTCTCAAGCGCTCTCCAAAAACTTTCAGTTCTGGTGGGCACAGCCCACTCTAAAAATCTTTGAAGGGGCAGGGCTCCCGTTGCTGCGAAGCCGACCCAAGCTTCGCTTGGGTACCCCGACGGGAAGCGGGAAACCTTTCCGACCCACCCTGCGGGTGGGTCGCCCGAAGTTTCCCCCAAAAATGCTTTTTTCAGAAGTTACAACATATATCGGAGAGGTTAGGCATGCATGACCTGATTATTATCGGCGGCGGACCGGCCGGCCTTACCGCGGGCATTTACGCGCAGAGGATGAAAATAAAGACACTCCTCCTTGAAAAGGAAATGGTAGGGGGTCAGATTGCCAAGAGCGACGTCATAGAAAACTACCCCGGATTCCCTTCGATAAGCGGGATGGACCTCATGGATAAATTCGAAGGGCACGCAAGGAATCTCGGGCTTGAGATAAAAATGGCGGAGGTTCGGGATATAAGCCTCAAAGGAAACGTAAGGGTGGTAAAGACAACCGAAGGGGAGTTCGCGGCAAAGGCCGTTATTATCGCAACGGGGGCCAGGCCGAAAAGGCTCGGGGTCGGGGGCGAAAGGGAATTTACTGGCAAGGGTGTGTCCTACTGCGCAACGTGCGACGGCCCTTTTTTCAAAAACCAGAGTGTCGTCGTGGTCGGAGGAGGGGATACCGCGGTTAAAGAGGCGCTTTATCTTTCAAGGCTCGCAAAAAAGGTCTATGTCGTGCACAGAAGAGACGAACTCAGGGCTGAAAAGATCCTTCAGGAAAAGGCCCTCTCAACGCCTAACATGGAATTTATATTAAGCCACGCATTGAAGGAGATAAAAGGGGATAAGGTCGTAACAGGGGTCGTGCTTAAAGACCTCAAGACAAACTCTTCGAGGGCGCTTGAGGCCGAGGGGGTCTTTGTATTTGTCGGCATAAACCCGATAACCGATTTTGCCGACGTTACAAAGGACGAAGGCGGGTTCATAAAGACCAATGACAGGATGGAGACATCCGTTGGCGGCATATATGCCGCGGGGGATTGCAGAACGACCCCTCTAAGACAGGTCTCAACCGCCGTCGGCGACGGCGCGACGGCCGCGTTCGTGGCTGAAGGCTATATCGAAAAATTAAAAGACGCATAAAATGGCGGGAAAAACCACCACCATCATCTCCCTCGGCGGCAACGTCATAATAAGGCGCCATGAGAAGGGAACCGTTGAAGAGCAGTTTGAAAACACGCGCGTCTCCTGCGCCTTCATCGCCCGCGCGATCGCGGACGGCGAAAACATCGTGATAACCCACGGAAACGGCCCTATAGTGGGGAACATCCTCCTCAGAAACGAGGCCATGAAAGAGAATATCCCACCGATGCCCCTTTACATATGCGATGCGGACAGCGAAGGGGGAATCGGCTTCATGGTCCAGCAAACCCTCTATAACGAACTCCTGAGGACGGGGAAGGTAAAGGACATAGTAACCGTCGTAACCCAGGTGGTTGTGGACCCTTCGGACCCTGCCTTCAAAAACCCCACAAAACCCATAGGCCCCTACTATACCGAGGGAGACGCAAAGAGGATTGCGAGGGAAAAGGGCTGGGCCGTGAAAGAGGACAGCCACAGGGGATGGAGAAGGTTTGTAGCCTCTCCCAAACCCCGGAAGGTCATCGAGTCGAATATAATAAAAAAACTTTCGGATGACGGCGTCATAGTCATAGCCGCGGGGGGCGGAGGGATACCGGTCGTTGAAAACCCGGACTCCACCCTTTCGGGCGTGGATTGCGTGATAGACAAAGACCTCGCAACGAGTGTTCTCGCAAAAGAGATAGGGGCCGGGGTATTTATAAACCTGACCCAGACAGATATGGTCTACTTGAACTTCGGGAAACCCGGGCAGAAGGGCATACCGGAGATGGGTGTCAAGGAGGCGAAAAAATATCTTAAAGAGGGCGAGTTTCTACCCGGCAGCATGCAGCCCAAGATAGAGGCCGCGATAGGGTTTTTAGAGGCCGGAGGCAGGGAGGTGGTGATTACAACCCCTGAATTCATAGAGGATGCGCTCAAAGGCAAGGCCGGCACAAGGATTCACTTGTAGAGTTGCGGCCTGTACTGCCCCCCCCCGGATACCACCCATCAAAATTCTCCGGCTTTGCTTTGGCTTCGCCTCCTGCCTGCGCAAGCGCGCAGACAGGCGCAACCGCCGACCCATCCCTGAAACAAGTTCAGGGCAGGCTCTTCGGGCAGGCACCCGCACGAAGTGTGGGTCGGGGTCGCCCCGCGCATCCTCAGAACGACAGATAAAGAGATATTTTCCGGAGGTTTCTACTGCTTACACGTGCACAGCGAGGATTTCTTCCCGCAACCGCTGCATACGCCGTTTTTTATGGATTTACCGCACTTTATACAAGGCGCACAACCGCAGGTCTGACACATGCCTCTCACCCCCTTCCGTGGCGCTAAAAACTCTTTGTAAAAATCTTCTGGCCCCCTGCTTAAGTCCGGGTATAAAGGAAACTTTTTGCAAAGGGTTTCTTTAAGGAAAAGTATGGCACGGTTTGCGGGGTTGTCAACCCTCTATAATACCTCTATCTCCATGCCGTCATAGGCGAAGGATACCCCCGGGGGAAGGGCGACACTGTCTTTTACGTAATCTATGTTGTGGCTTAAGTGCGTAAGGACCGTCGTCTTTGCCGAGACCGCCTCCGAGAACTCTATGGCCTGGTCCATGGAAAAATGGCTCGGATGGGGGCGCTTCCTCAGCGCCCCGACAATCAATACCTTAAGCCCTTTGAGTTTTTCGAGCGTTTCCTCGGGCACGCCGCTGCAGTCCGTGAGATACGCCGCATCGTTTATGCGGTAGCCGAGGATGGTGCCTCTTCCGTGGTATATAGGAACCGGGGTTATGTCGAGGCCGAAGAGTTTCATGGAGGAGTTGACCGCGGAGAGCAAGAGCCGAGGCTTCCAGCCGTCGTATTCGTTGCTGGCAAATATGTATTCAAAGAGGTGCTTTATCCTCGCAATCGTCCGCTCGTCCGCGTAGCAGGGTATCGCCCCTTTCTGTATGATGTTAAAGATTCTTAAATCGTCTATCCCGTGGAGGTGGTCTGCGTGCGGATGGGTAAAAAAAACCGCATCTATCTTCTCTATGTTGTTTGCGAGCGACTGGGCCCTCAAGTCCGTCGAGGTGTCTATGAGGATATTCTTATCCCCGGATGTAACGACGGCCGAGGCCCTTGTGCGTTTGTTCTTCGGGTCGTTAGATGCGCACACATCGCAGTAACACCCTATTACCGGCACGCCCGTCGAGGTGCCGCAGCCAAGGATACGTATCTTCATAGCAAGGGGGCCTTTCTAACGGGCATCCACCGTCATGGTGAAGGGGGCATGGGGGGCTTGCAAGCCGTCACCTCCGGCAATCCGCACGGGATTGTCAGGTTTGATGCGGCCGAAGCCAATCTCAACGGCGGATTCATCCCTCATACTCGCCCACAACCGGCAGTTCCTCCAGCACCTCTTCCCCGTGCGGGGCCTCGGCTATATAGTCGGAGAGGTCGCAGCCGGAGGGGTGTTCAAAGTGCATCCCATCGATAAACAGGGGATTATCCGTCGCATCGTATACCTTGCCTTTGTACACGAAGTATATGCGCTTTGTGGGGCCGCTGCCGTCGAATTCCTTCAGTTCCTTACCGGTGAATCTTTTCATTTTCAAAAGAACCTTCTCCGTGAACGATTCTTCAAAAGATTATGTGCAGATGGTCCCGCTTTTGACCTGATGCAACGTTCTTATTTTTAGACTATTTCGGGGGTACTGTGTAATCTCGGATACGTCTAAATGCACGTTCCCACTGCTCGAATACCGCCCCCACAAAATAGTTAATCCAAGGCGTCAAGTCTTCTTCCTGCGAGTGCCAGTAACGCTGAGATGCATTCAAAGATTCGTAGTAGGTGGCGCGACTGTCTAAAACAATTTGATCAAGAGGATATACACGAGAGAAATGATATCCTCCTCTCTCAAGCAGATACGTTGATAAGAAACGAGCCAGACGCCCATTGCCGTCTATGAATGGATGAATGGCAAGAAAATCGCATGCAAACTCAGCGGTTGCTATCAACATTGATGCGTCAGCGCTTTCCTGTGCAAGTCTAAACATCTTGTTGGTTCGGTCGCAAAGCGCGCGAAGAAACTCCTCTGCTCGATTAGCCGAAATGGTAGGTAGATCAACCAAAGTACCATCACGACGGCGCCAATGTATTCGAACCTCTTTATTCTTGATACGCCCTGCTGTATCCCCTTTAGTCTTGTGAAACATGCGCCGGTGTGCTTCGAGAACAAAATCATAAGTCAAAACTGATTCACCCTGTAAGTTAAGTGCCCAAAAATATGTATCGATGATGTCTCTGTGCGCTTGGATACGCTGTTGAAGTTCAGCATCAAC
>JACRCB010000097.1 GCA_016219165.1 Deltaproteobacteria bacterium
AGGAGTTCCATGAGGTCGTCCGAGAACCTGTGGGCTATCTGTCTTGCGCCTTCGGGTCTGCTTAAGTATCTTCGGGCGAAGAGCTCTTTTTCCCCGATGGTATCGAAGAGCCTGAACTCAACGGTAAGCGTTTTCTCTTTTATCTTTATCCCGCCTTTTATGAGGAATTCCGCCCCTATCGCGCGCCAGAGACGGAAGTTTGTTTTTTCGGAGGTGATGCCGGAGGAAGGCTCCTCAAGGTAAGCCTCTTTACCTATGGTGTTGAAGAGCCCGGAGAAGTTGATGTCGCCTGAGAGGGTTACGTCGAGTTCCTTCTTTATTTCCCCGAATGCCTCTGTTCCTCCGGCAGCCTCCTCCATCGGTATAAAATCCTGGACGGCCAGCGGCGCTTTTCTTGGCGAAGGGGCGTTTATGTCTATGTATACCTTGGAAATGGCCGGCAGGGGATGGGTAAAGAGGAATAAAAGAAGGGGTATAACGAGTTTTGGAAATCCCACGCCTCTGTTATGCGTTCTCCGGGGCATAGACTTCAATGCGTTATCTTCGGTGCGGACATCAGGCATATCTTATCTTTCGCACCCCCCAGGGCAGAACCTCACGCCTATCTCGACAAAATCCTCTTTTATCTCCTCGGGCAGAGGCGGGAAAGGGGATGCCTTTCTAACCGCATTGATTGCGGATTCGTCAAAAAGGGTATTCCCTGAATTTTTCTCGATATTCACCGACTTAAGCTCCCCTGAGCGTAGTAGCTTAAGGTTTAGTACCGTCTGGAGGTCTTTCCCTCCCTTTCCCGGGTAGACCCAGAGCGATTGTATCTTTGCGCCTATGGCGTTGTAATATTCTGTGAACTTGATATCGAAGAGTTCCCGCGTAATCCCGCCCGTTCCTCTCGCGGTTTCTATGCTTATCCTCGACCCGGCGATATTTCCCCCTGTCCCCCCTGCCCCACCTGTTCTCTCTATTCCACCTGTCTCTCTTTCCGGGAATTTCTCCCTATCGAGTCTTTCTTTTATCCCCTTTATCTTCAAGTCTACAAGTTCGTCCTCTTCCCTTCTTTTGACCCTTTTCCCTATCGAGGCGATTGCCTTTCCGATTTTATCTTCTTGCGAGACCTTCTCCTTGGAAGGGGCGGCCTTCACCTTGACGGTCTTCCAGGGAGGGGCCGCTTTGGTTTTTATCTTCGCGGCGTGGGTTTGCTTGCCTATCGCTCCGGGCGTTTGTTTCTCTATGCCAACGGTCTTTCCCGGCGCGGTCTTTTTTACGTCCGGGGCTTTTACCCCCCCCGCGGTATCTATGCTTATCTTCGACCCGGCGATATCTTTCCCTGTTCCTCCTGTCCCTCCTGTCTCCCCTATCCCCGCGGACGTTACTATTTCCACTTCCACGGCCGTATAGGCTGGCACAATGAATATCTTCCGTTCTGTTTTTACGTGAAATACCACGGCAAGAAGGACTAATAGATGGAGTAAAAACGAGGCGGCGAGCATCTTCGGAAAACCCGGCTGCAACTGGCCCACGATACCCTGCAAATATTCTCTCCTATCAGGGCTACTCCCCCGCCGGCTCCGTTATCATGGCTATCCGTTCGATTCCGGACCTGCGCACTTCAGCCATTGTCCTGGCCACAACCCCGTAGGGGACTTTTTCGTCGGCCCTGAGATATACGACCTGGTCGGCTCTATTTTCGAATATGGCATTGAGCTTTATGCCGAGCTCGGAGAGGGTAAGGCGTCTTGTCTCTATAAATATGTCTCCTGCCCTGTCTATGGTGATTATTAGGGGCTCCTCCCTGGTTTTTTTTACCGCCCCGGCTTCCACCTTCGGCAGATTAACGTCTATTCCGCGCTCGAGCATAGGGGCGGTGACCATGAAGATTACGAGCAGAACCAGCATCACGTCCACAAACGGCGTTACGTTAATATACGAGAAGACTCTTCTGTCGGCCACCTCTTATACCTCCGTTTCCTTCGTAAGATGTACCGGGGCGCCGGATTGCTTGGCAATCAGGTTTACAAGGTCCGTTGAGAATCCGTCCATCTCCGTTGAGATGCGGTCTATCCTCGAAAGTATGTAGTTATAGCCGATGACGGCCGGTATCGCGGCGAAGAGCCCCATGGCCGTTGCTATGAGGGCCTCTGATATTCCGGGGCCCACGACCGCCAGATTGGCCCCGCCTCTGGCGCCTATGCTTCTAAAGGTGTTCATTATTCCCCATACGGTCCCGAAAAGGCCTATGAAGGGCGCGGTATTTCCGGTGGTTGCGAGGAAGTTGATGGACATCTCCATGGCGCTCCTTTCGGCGGCCGCGGTCTTTTTGGCAATACGTCTTAGATAGTCCACTCCACCCGGAAGAGAACTTTGAGCGGTTTGCGGGTTCTCCATGAACGCCGCGCCTTCCTCATACACCTCCTTAAATATCCTCGAAAGAGGGGTGAAGGAATAATCCTTAAGCGCCCGCGACATCTCCTTTAAGTCCCTTCCCTTCCAGAAAAGGTCGTATAACGAGGAAGTCTCCTTCTCTATCTTTCTTAGAAGGTTCAGTTTATAGAGGATAATCGCCCATGAGAAGACGGAAAGAAAGAATAAAAGCGCAAGGATTAACTTTACCATCGGCCCTGTATTAGCAACCATCTCCCAGATGCCCGAATGGGTTTCAAGTCCTGTCATAATTACCCCCTTCTCGTTTTTGGTTATCCCGCAAAGAATCTACGATAAGTTATTAACATTTTTGAGGTTCTCAAGTCAACTGTAAAGAGAGGTTCCCTTTGCGGAGGTGAAAAATCCTTGACATCGCAAACGTGTTGTGCCACTTTATTAGGGCTTGGGGGACAAAAAGGGGTATCAAAACTTTCAACCTTTGATACTTCCATAAATTCCGCATACGGTTTTTTCTTCTACC
>JACRCB010000101.1 GCA_016219165.1 Deltaproteobacteria bacterium
AAAGAAAAATTCCACGGCACGGGATGCCTTTTATCCTCAGCCATTGCGGCGGGGCTTGCAAAGGGTAACAGCGTTGCCCGAGCGGTAAAAGACGCGAAGGGATATGTGAAAAAAATTTTGCGGAAGAGACGCTAAAGGCTTTTAAAGAACTCCTCTCAAGGATAGGCGCGTGCCCACACTACAAAACTTTTGACAGAAGTATCCATGAGAGATATAATGTCATAAAATTATCGGTTCACAGTTTAGGGGGCAAAGCATGGGTAAGGCAAAAAAGAAGGTTCCTGAAATCATCCTGAAAGGCGGCAAACCAGCGGCGGTCATCCTTGATATAGAGGAATACCGTGAGGTGCTGGAGCGCATGGAGGATGTAGAGGATTTGAATATGTTGGATGGTATAAGGGAAAAGCCTCTCAAGTTCAGGCATCTAAAGGACTTTTTAAAGGAGTATCGTTTCGGTGTATGAGGTTTATCAATAAATCTGTCCCCAGTTTCTTTCCGGGCTAACCCAACAATTAATCGCTTCCATCTGTCATTGCTCGCCCAGCACCACTTTGGACACATTGACTTTGAATGTTGTAAGGGTAGTTCAGTCCAAAGTGGTGCTGGGCGAGGAGCGTTTTTTTTGCGGTTGCGAGCCCCTGATACCTGTCCCTTATTTAATCAGGGGCGAAGCAAACCCGGAGATTCCTCGCTTCGCTCGGAACAGGCTCCGCAATCTCTAAGTGGTTGATTTTCCTAAAGACGAGATTGCTTCGCTCCGCTCGCAAAGACAGAAAATTTAGTTTTTCCACAACCTGCCAATCCAATAATCTCTTCGGTCGTCATTGGGTCCCCTGAATTGCCCCCCCTCATACCCTGCTCCCCTCCCCTATCCAACCCGCATCCCTTGCGCTGAAATGTCCGTTCCTCCCGACTATTATGTGGTCGTGGACGATTATGTCTACCGCGGAGGCGACCTTTTTGAGTTCCTCGGTCAGACTCCGGTCGTTTTTTGAGGGGGTGGGGTCTCCGGATGGGTGGTTGTGGACGAATATGACGCTTCTCGCATTGTGCTTGAACGCGTTTTCGATGACCTTTCTCGGATAGACGAGGGTCTGGTCTATGGTCCCCTCATGGAGGACCTCCAACCCCATGACCTCGTTTTTCGAGTTTAAATATATCGCCAGAAACTTTTCGACCTTATTCCCTGAAAGTTTCATATCCAGATACTGAAGGACGTCCTTTGTGCTGCGGATGACGTCCTTTTTCATCATCCTCTCTTTAAGATACTCCCCGCAGACCTCCTTTATAAGGTTTATCATCATGGCCGCATTCTCTCCAACGCCCCTTACCTCCCCGAGTTCTTCGACGGACGCGTCAAAAACCCCCCTCAGGCCATTGAACCTCTCTATGAGCGTTTTTGCGAGCGGCTTCACGTCCCTTCTGGGGATGGCGTAGGTCAAAACGAGTTCCAGCACCTCGTAGTCATGGAAACCTTCGAGATGGGCCTTCCTAAACCTCTCCCTCAGTCTTTGCCTGTGGCCTGCGTTTAAATCCGGTCCGTCCGGCATATGTTAAACCCCTCGAACTACTTGGACTTATATACATCCAAAAAAGGCTTAATCAGGTCCATCGGTATGGGAAATAGGATTGTGGAATTCTTCTCCACCGCAATCTCGGTAAGAGTTTGAAAGTATCTTAACTGAAGCGATATGGGGTTTTGAACAAGGACGTTTGCCGCATCGAGGATTTTCTGCGAGGCCTCGAATTCCCCCTCCGCGTGTATTACCTTGGCCCTCCTTTCCCTCTCCGCCTCGGCCTGTTTCGCCATGGCCCTCTTCATCTCCTCGGGCAGGTCTATGGCCTTTACCTCCACGAGCGACACCTTAACGCCCCACGGGTCGGTATGGCGGTCGAGTATCTCCTGCAGCCTCATGTTTATCTTCTCCCTTTCGGCAAGGAGTTCATCTAATTCGGCCTGGCCGCAAACGCTCCTTAAGGTCGTCTGCGCGAGTTGGCTCGTCGCGTAGAGATAGTTCTCGACGCCTATAATCGCCTTATCCGGGTTCATCACCCTGAAATATACAACGGCATTGACCTTGACCGATACGTTGTCCCTCGTTATGACGTCCTGTGGAGGCACATCGAGGGTTACGGTCCTCAAACTCACCGTTACCATCCTCTGCACCCCGGGTATTAGGATGACTACCCCGGGCCCCTTTACCGCCTGAAACCTTCCGAGGAAAAACACGACCCCCCTTTCGTACTCGGGGAGTATCTTGATTGCGGACCATAAAAATATGACAATGACTATAAGAAGAAAAACCGTTCCCGTACCGAATCCGAACATGAAGACCTCCTTTTTTACATTGAAGTCATGCCGCCCCGCTGTGACGGCTTATACCTTAACGACCTCAAGCCTCATCCCGTTTATCCGAACGACCCTCACCCTCGCCCCCCTTTCAATCGGCTCCGCGCTTTCCGCCTCCCAGTATTCCCCTTTCACAAAGACCTTGCCGCACGGCCCTATGGGGCCTATCTCGTCGACCGCAACGCCCTCCCCGCCCGTAAGCCCCTCCACCCCGCTTACAGGGCGCCTCCTGTGTATCCGCACGGCATAGTACATCGTCCCGAGGGAAAAAAGCGTTACAACGATGACCGCGGGAAGAACCACCCAGAGAGAGACCCTCATAAAGGGAAGCGGCGAAGAAAAGAGCATAAGGCTTCCGAGGAGGAGGGAAGCCACCCCGGCCAGAGTCAAAAGCCCGAAACTTGTCACCTTTATCTCCAATATGAAAAAAATAAGGGCCAATCCGATGAGGATAAGGCCGGCATAATTCACCGAAAGCGTTTGGAAGGCGTAAAAAGACAGGACGAGGCATATCGCCCCCACAACGCCGGGAAGCACCGCGCCCGGATTTGAAAGTTCGAAATAAATCCCCACAAGCCCGAGCATCATCAGTATGTAAGCGACGTTCGGGTTCGATATGGCATTGAGGACCCTGAATCTCAAGTCCATCTCTATCTCTTCTATAGCCGAGTCCTTTGTCCTGATAGGAACCTCCCCGGAAGCCGTCCATGCCAATCTTGCGTCGAGTTTGGCGATGAGTTCCCCTCTCGTCTGCGCGAGGATATCCACAACGCCGAGTTTAAGCGCCTCCTCCGCGGTTATGTTAACGCTGTCCCTGACCGCCTTCTCGGCCCAGTCGGCGTTCCTGTTCCTTTTTTTTGCGATCCCCTTTATGTATGCAACGGCATCGTTTTCGACCTTTTTCATCATGACCTCGTCCGTCTTCTCCCGGCCCATGGAGACCGGATGCGCGGAGCCGATGTTGGTCCCCGGGGCCATGGCCGCGACGGAAGAGGCATAGGTTATGAATACGCCCGCGGATGCGGCCCGCGCCCCCGCAGGGGCGACATAGACAACGACAGGCACCTCGCTTGAGAGCATCTTTTTGACGATATCCCTCATCGAGAGGTCAAGCCCTCCCGGGGTGTCGAGTTCTATCACCACCGCGCCGGCGCCCTCGTCCCCCGCCCTTTCGATATTCTTAATAATGTATTCCGACATCACGGGGTTGACAACCCCCTCGGCCTTCACGTAATAGATGGGCGCGGGATTATCCTCTTTAACGGTCTCTTTGAGGGTCTCCCCGGGTGAGGCGGCTCTCCACCCGGCGCCATACGGGACAGACGGGATAGACAGGATAAAAACAGTTAAGGTAATATTCAGGAATGCGGCGAAAGACCCACCCCTCTTCTTCATAGAAGAGAGTCTAACAGGGATTCGGCCTTATTTCAATGGGGCTACCGCCCCCTCTCTATAATCTCCCTCTGTCAATCTCCCTCTCTCTAATCTCCCCCATGACCATCTGTATGTCGTGCCATACGTCTTTTTTTAACTCCGGCCTTTCGAGGAGTGAAGAAATCCCATGGGTGGGCATGAGTTTTACGCCCCTGTAAAGATGGAATCTTCCCCTCCTTTCCCCGACCCCCTCTTCCCCGCCGAGGACGGCGCGGGTAGGAACGTCTCCCAACAAAACAATTACCGCCGGGCCGATTGTGTCAACCTCCCTTTCAAGGTAAGGCATGCAAAGGGAGAATTCCTCCGGGGCCGGCTTCCTGTTGCCGGAGGGCCTGCACCTTATGACGTTTGTGATATAGGCGTCCCTTGTTTCAAGCCCCATGGCTTTTATTATATTCGCAAGTTGCTCCCCCTCGCCGCCTGTAAACGGCTCGCCCGCGGCATCATCTTCTCCTGAAGGAACCCCGCCCGCGAAGAGAACCGCTGCATTGGAATTGCCTTTCCCGCAGACGGCGTTTTTCCTCTCCCTGTGGAGGGGGCATATTTTACACATGGTCACCTCTGTGCCGATACCTTTAAGCCTTTTCTCCTTCGAGGTAAAAGGCAATTCCCCTATCCCTATCCCGCGAAGGTACTTAAGCCTGCCTATAATCCCTTCCAACGCCTCTTTATCCATGAGTTTTTGCCTTTACAAAAAAGCCTGTTTTCCGTATTATATAATAATATTCGTGATTGCCATACTCATAATATCGTTTATCATATTAATCGGCCTGCCCCAAGAGGCGCTTGCATGGGGGCCGGCCACCCACCTCGAGGTCGGCCAGATGGTCTTAGACCACGCCCACGAGATACCGGCCGCGATAGCCGCTCTCATCGGTGAATTCCCCTATGATTTCCTCTACGGCAACATAAGCGCGGACATAGTCGTGGGCAAGAATCTCGTAGAGGAACTCAAGCACTGCCACGGCTGGAACTTCGGATTTAAACTCCTTAAAAAGGCGGGAAGCGATTCCCAGAGGGCGTTCGCCTACGGGTACCTCTGCCACCTTGCCTCCGATAGCATAGCGCACAACCACTTCATCCCGGAGATGATGGTCAAATCCTTTTCCGCGCGACTCTTGCGGCACGGCTACTGGGAACTCAGGTTCGACCTCCTCGCGGGCAGAGGTGTATGGGAAATCCCGAAAAACATGGTAAAAAGCGTCCACCGCGACAACGACAGGCTCCTCAGAGACTCGCTTGAAGACACCCCCCTGTCTTTCAGGACCAACAAGACGATATTTTCGGGTATCTTAAGCCTCAATAGAATCGAACACTGGCACAGGATGCTCGGTATACTTTCGTCTAAATCGAGATGGGCACTGACGAGGAAGGAAAAAGACCGCTACTTAGGCCTATCCGTGGACGCGGCCATGGACTTTCTCAGCCACGGAACAAGGGCCGCCTGCACCAGAAAAGACCCCGTAGGGAGAGATAACCTTCGACTCGCAAGGGCAACAAGAAAAAAACTCAGGACCGTCAGAAGAAAGCGCGGGGACTGGCACGTCCTGATGACGAAGGCGCTCGATAAACTTGCCGTCAAAACCTATCCCCGAATGGGCAGGGCCGCCCGTTCCCATGAAGAGAAGGCCGCAAAAGAAGCCTGACCCCGCGCCACTTTTGACGCGAAGGCTTTGCATATTCCGCAGGAAACCCTGTCAAAAGTGGTGCGGGGCGGACTAAAAACTACCGTGCCTTCATGGATACGACCCTGTCGAGTATCCTTTCGGCAATCTCCCCCTTACCCATGGGCAAGAGGACATCCACCTTGCCGCCGCGGTCTATAATCGTCACTTCGTTCGTTTCACTGTCGAACCCCGCGGGACTGTTGGCAACGACCATATCGAGGTTCTTCTCCTTAAGTTTAGCGCTTGCATTCTTGACAAGGTCTTCCGTCTCGAGGGCGAACCCCACCAGAAACTGCCCCTTTCTTTTCTTTCCCATCTCCTTGAGTATGTCGGGTGTCCTCTCAAGGGCCGCGGTAAGGACTGCCTCGGCCTTCTTCATCTTTTTGGCATGCGCCTTTACGGGTCTGAAGTCGGACACCGCGGCCGCCATAATAACGACCGTTGACTGCGGAAAGTATCTTATGGCCGCCTCCATCATCTCCTCGGCGCTCACAACCCTTACAACACTTACCCCCGGAGGCTCCGGCAGGACGGAATGCCCGGAGACGAGCACGACCTCGGCCCCCCTTCTCCTCGCGGCCCTTGCCATTGAATAGCCCATCCTTCCTGAAGACGCGTTGGAGAGAAACCTCACGGGGTCAAGCGCCTCGCGCGTTGCGCCGGCGGTTACAAGGACCTTCTCCGCGGCCATGTCGCGTTTGGAGAGCGCCTCCCGCATGGCCTCCACTATATCTTCGAGTTCTGCAAGCCTCCCCGTCCCTTCCCTGCCGCAGGCAAGCTCCCCGCTCTCAGGCCCGACGAACCTGAAGCCCCTTTTTTTAAGCCTCTCGATATTCTCCGCTACCGCGGGGTTCTCATACATCCACTCGTTCATTGCCGGAGCCAGAAGAACGGGCGCCTTGCTTGCCATAACGACCGTTGTAAGGAGGTCATCCGCTATGCCCCCGGCCAGCTTCCCTATTATGTTTGCGGTTGCCGGCGCGATTACGATGAGGTCCGATTGCGCAAGGTCTATATGGTTTATACCCCCTCCCCCTGCCGCGGGGAAAAGATCGTAAGATACGGGATTGCAGGAGAGGGTCTCGAGACTTAACGGGGTTATAAACTTCCTTGCGGCATCGGTCATCACACACCTGACAAAAGCCCCCTCTTTTTTAAGCATCCTCGCCAGTTCGCATGCCTTGTATGCGGCAATCCCTCCGGTTACGCCGAGGACTATCTTTTTATCCTTCAAGACCATACTCTCTCCCTGAACTAATTTTAAGTTTTTCCGCAAACTGCTATAGAATTTCCCGTATGAAAGGATTTGAGAGTTTTTCTTCCCCTATGGTAGTGGCGGGGCCATGCCCCGGGAATACGGTTATATCGTCGCCGAGCGAGAGTATGCCTTTTATGGAGCCCATGAGTTCTTTTAAAGACCCTCCCGCCAGGTCCGTCCTTCCAACGGAACCCGCAAAAAGGGTGTCTCCCGTGAAAACTATACCCGCGCTTTCAATATATATGGAAATCCCCCCCTCCGTGTGCCCGGGGGTATGGAGTATCTTAAATATTATCCCACCTGCCTTAATCTCATCTCCATCCGCGAGGAGGATGTCGGGCGGCGGCTGCGGCGGGCAGTCAAACCCGAAGAAACTCGACTGGCGCGCTATGGTTTCGAGGAGAGGGGCGTCCAGGGAGTGGATTGCGACCTTCGTCCCGAAAAAATCCCTGAGCGCGGAGTTTGCGCCGGCATGGTCGAAATGGCCGTGGGTGTTTATTATGCACCCGGGCTTGAGCCCCTCGTTTTCCGCCTCTTCCTCTATGAACCCGCCGTCCCCTCCCGGGTCTATGATGACCGCGTCCCGCGTCTTCTTATCCCACGCCATGTAGCAGTTTACATCGAGCGGGCCTACAACGAGTTTTTTGACATTGCACCCCTTGAAACCAAAAGACTCGGCCTCCATTGCCACCTTCCATCTCTCCAGAATGAGGCCCGCGGGCAGAAAAGTTTCTCACCGAATCTCTTCCCCGGCCGTATTCTAAGCCGCGGCCTCTTTCTGCCACTGCCTTATCTTTTCGGTGTATTTTTCCACGAGACCCTTTGCCCTGTCTTCGGTGGATGCCTCCGCCACTATATGGAAGTAGGAATGGCTCTGGCTCGGATAGGCTATTATCCAGTCATCCCCGAAGTTTATCCTTATGCCGTCCACAAGGGTTGTTTTCTTGCCTCTTGAATCCTCGGCAAGGCGCCTCATTATCATGCCCTTGTGCTCGAAGGCGCACGGGACGCGTTCCTTGACCATTATGCCCGGAGGTATCTCCTTTATAAGCCTATGGAGCGCCCTGCCCTCCTTTGCGAGCATCTCCAGAATCTTCGCAACCGCATACATGCCGTCAAAGACGGGCTGGAAATCCGGAAAGACAAAGCCGCCCGTCTCCTCTCCCACAAAGAGGACGTCCTTTCTGATTGCGGCCTCCATGAGTCCCCTCGCGGTCGTCTTTGTCCTCAAGGTCTTGAACCCGTTTGAAGCGGCTATCTTCTCTATCGCCCTCGGGGCCGTAACAGGCACCGCCACATGGCCCTTCCTGCCGCCGATTTTCCCGGTCTTGCAGACCAGAAGGGCCACAAGGTCCAGAGCGGTCTCCCCGTCTATGACATCGCCCGTATCGCCAACCAAAAAAACCTTCTCCCCTCCGGCATCGAGGAGAAAACCGACGTCGGCCCTCAATGACCTGACGATGGTGGAGAGTTGTTTGAGGGATTTATCGAATTCCTCCCTTGTCCTCGTTACCTTCGAGCCGTCGAGGTTCGCATTAAGCGCGATAACCTCGCAGTTAAGGCGCCCGAGTATCGAAGGGAATATCCTCGATGAACTCCCGTAGGAGTAATCGAGCACTATCTTGAACCCCGCCTTTTTTATGGTCTCGCCGTCTATCTTCGAGAGAAAACCCCCCTGATACATCTCGAAGGCGTGTATGGGAAAGACCATCTCCCCTGTTTCTTCGAGGGATACGCGCCTGAAGTCCTCTCTGAAAAAGAGCCTTTCTATGGTCCTCTCCTGCCCCGGATGGAGGTCGAGCCCGGACCTGTCGAAGAACTTCAGGTCTATCAACTGCGGCTCAAATGGAGACCTCCTTGTATGGACCCCCCCGGCCTCGTTGCCATCCTTTGCCAGAAACCTCACAACCGGCATCGGCGTTACCCCGTAATCGTGGACGTTGACGCCCGTTGAGAGTATCCCGGTCATTATGGCCCTGTTTATCATCCGGGAGGTCTTGTGCGCGTCCCTGCTTGTGGATACCACCGAACCCCTGGGCAAGGACGCCCCGTATGCGGCCCCGAGTTTAGCCGCGAATTCGGGGGAAAGTTCTATGTTAGCAAGCCCCGTGACCCCGTACGCGGAAAATATGTTTTTACTCCACCTATCCGCCCATATGAGGCTCGAGGCGAGGGTCGCCTCATCATCCACCTCCTTCCTCGGCCACACCTTGACGTTCGCCCTTACGGTCGAGTTCCTGCCGATACGGCAGTGGTCGCTCACGACAACCCCCTCCCCAAGATGCGCGCCGTCGCATATCTCGGTAGAATCCCCCACGATATTTTCCTGCAATCTTGCCCCCCTGCCTATCGTTATATCATTCCATAAAACCGAATCCGTTATGGCCGCACCCTCCTCTATGACCGCATTGTCGCCGACGACCGAATTTACGACCTTTGCCCCGGCATCTATGCGGCAATTCCTTCCGATAATGACATCGCCAATCTCGGAGGCAAAATCCATCTTGGTCCCGTCCCCAATCCACACGCCGTTGCGCCGCTCCTTGCCCGGGACGTTAACCCTGACCTTGCCTCTCAGCACATCCATGTTGGCCTGCCTGTACTCCTGAAGGCTTCCCACGTCTTTCCAGTAGCCGTCCGCCACAAAGCCGTAAAGGGGCTTATCCTTTCCAAGGAGCATAGGGAAAAGGTCGTTGCTGAAATCGAACTCCTTATCCTCGGGGATGAACTCCAGCACGTCCTTTTCGAGGATGTAGATGCCGGTGTTGATGGTGTCGCTGAAGACCTCGCCCCAGCCCGGCTTTTCGAGGAATCTCAAGACCCTGCCGTTATCGTCCGTTATCACGATGCCGTAGGACAGGGGGTCTTCAACCCTCGTAAGCACCACCGTCGCAACCGCCTCTTTTTCCTTATGAAACTTTATAGCCTTTGTAAGGTCGATGTCGGTGAGCACGTCCCCGCTTATAACGAGGGTGGCTGCGGCCTTCTCCTTTCTCATGGCATGGGCCGTGCTTCCGGCCGTTCCGAAATCCGCGGGGGGGGTAACATACCTCATCTTCACCCCGAAAGCGGAACCGTCCGCGAGATAGTCCACGATGGGTTCAGGCTGAAAATAAAGGAGCGCCGTAAGGTCGGTTATGGAATGGCCCTTCAAAAGTTCCACTATATGCCCGATTATGGGTTTATTCGCCATGGGCACCATGGGCTTGGGCAGGCTGCTTGTAATGGGCCTAAGCCTTGTTCCGAACCCCCCTGCCATTATTATGCACTTCACGAGCGTCTCCTTGTAAAAACCCTTTGGAATCGGAATTTTATCAGGGAAACCGCACGCAGTCAAGGAATCATGTGGCATATCCGGCCAAAGAATTTCCTCCGAGAAAACCCTGTTACAGCAAAATGATAATGTCCTAAAGTAGCAAAGTAGAAATGTCCTATTGAATGGCTATAATTTTCCCCTTTGAAGGGAGGAGATTATGGCCGGAGAGGACATTATCTACATGAGCTTACGGGAGTTGAAG
>JACRCB010000011.1 GCA_016219165.1 Deltaproteobacteria bacterium
AACCCTCCCGCTCTATCTTAATTCCCTCATGGGCAAGGGCGCCCACCTTATAACCGTAAACGATTATCTGGCAAAGAGGGATACGCAGTGGATGGGGCCCATATACCATGCCCTCGGCTTAAGCGTCGGGGTGGTGCAGCATGAGGCGAGTTTCCTCTATGACCCGTCATTCCCCGGCCAGAATCCCAGTCTATTCCACCTGAGGCCCTGTGCGAGAAAAGAGGCGTATCTCGCCGACATAACCTACGGCACGAATAACGAGTTCGGCTTCGATTACTTAAGAGACAACATGAAGTTCTCGCTTGACGAATATGTCCAGAGGGAACTCCATTATGCGATAGTCGACGAGGTCGATTCAATCCTTGTAGACGAGGCCAGAACCCCGCTTATCATATCGGGGCAGGGAGAGGAGTCTTCCGAAAAATACTATACAATAGACGCGATAATCCCGTTCATCAGAAAGGATGCCCATTATACTCTGGATGAGAAGGCGCGCCAGGTCTATCTTACGGAAGACGGGGTGGGGAAGGTCGAAGAACTTCTGAAGGTGGAAAACCTCTACGACCCAAGATGTATCGAAACCCTCCACCATGTTAACCAGGCCCTCAGGGCGCATGTGCTCTTTCATCTGGACGTCGACTACGTCGTCAAGGACGGAGCGGTCATCATAGTGGATGAGTTCACCGGCCGCCTCATGCCCGGAAGGCGCTGGAGCGACGGCCTCCATCAGGCGGTCGAGGCAAAGGAAAAGGTGAAGATAGAGAGCGAGAACCAGACCCTCGCCACCGTCACCTTCCAGAACTACTTCAGGATGTACGAGAAACTCTCCGGCATGACGGGCACCGCCGAGACGGAGGCCGCGGAGTTCCATTCCATCTATAACCTCGATGTTATAGTAGTGCCGACGAATAAGGCGATGATAAGGGGCGACCACGCCGACATGATATACAAGACAAAGAAGGCCAAGTTTTTGGCCGCCCTGAACGAGATAAAGGACTTATACCAGAAAGGAAGGCCCGTCCTTGTAGGCACAATCTCGATAGAGGATTCGGAGAAACTCTCAGGCCTGCTTAAAAAACACGGCACCCCGCACCATGTGCTCAACGCGAAGCACCACGAACGGGAGGCCGAGATAGTGGCGCAGGCCGGCAGGCTTAAGGCCGTTACCATATCCACAAACATGGCGGGCAGGGGCACCGACATAATCCTCGGCGGGAACCCCGAGTTCCTTGCGGCCTCAAAGGCCGGGAAAGACGATACAACCGAGGAGTACAAAAAAGCGCTCGAAGAAATGATGCGTCTGTGCGAGGAAGAGAAGAGAAAGGTTGTAGAACTGGGCGGACTCCACATACTTGGGACCGAAAGGCACGAATCGAGAAGGATAGACAACCAGTTAAGGGGCAGGAGCGGACGACAGGGGGACCCCGGCTCTTCCCGGTTTTACCTTTCGCTCGAAGACGACCTTATGAGGATATTCGGAAGCGACAGGATAGCATCCATCATGGACAAACTGGGCATGGAGGAGGATGTGCCCATAGAGCACAACCTTGTTTCCAGGGCCGTTGAAAACGCGCAAAAAAAGATAGAGGCGCATAATTTCGACATACGTAAACATCTGCTTGAGTACGACGACGTGATGAACCAGCAAAGGCACGTTGTCTACGACTACCGCCGCCAGATACTGTCCAGAAGCGGCCTGAGGGATATGGTCATGGACTTCGCCGGGGAGGTGGCCGAGGGCATAGTCTCTACGCACATCGGGGAGAAATCCCACCCTGAGGATTGGGATATGAAGGTGCTGAACGAGGCCCTTTTTAAACAGTTCGGGTTCCGTCTTGAAGAATCCGCTGCGGACGGGGCCGGGGACAGGGCCGGGTTTTCGGAACTCATAGGAGAAAGGGCCGTCAAACTCTACGAGGAAAAGCTCAAGGGTGTTGGGGAAGGGGTTATGCCGGACATAGAGAAGATAATTATGCTCCATACCCTCGACAACCTCTGGAAAGACCATCTCCTCTCCATGGACCACCTCAAAAGCGGCATAGGGCTCAGGGGCTACGGGCAGAAAGACCCCTTGAACGAA
>JACRCB010000102.1 GCA_016219165.1 Deltaproteobacteria bacterium
AGGGACAGGGAGACCGGGTTCTTGAAAGGAAGGACGAGGAACTATATCCCTGTTTTCATGGAAGGCGGGGATGGACTGAAGGGCAGGGAAGTGAGGGTGCGTCTTTCTGAAATTCGGGCTCAGGGCATGGTCGCACTCAGGGAAAACCCGCTGTAAAAAGCATTTTTGGGGGAAACTTTCTGTAGAAAGGTTTTCCCCAAGCCCCTTTCAAAGACTTTTAGAGTGGGCTGTGCCCACTAGAACTGAAAGTTTTTGGAGAGAGTTTGAGAGAACCTTTTTACAAAAAGGTTCTCTCAAGATACTTTTTCAGAGATTCCTTAAGGTTTTTGACCGCCGCACAGCATGAGGGGTAATTTACTTTATTCGGCATGAAGAGGGAAGAGGAACTTAAAAGGTTTAAGAAACGGCTTCAGTTTTCATTCAAGGACGAGCCGCTTCTCCATGAGGTCTTTGTCCATGCCTCCTATCTTAACGAAAAGGGAGGCAAGGGGATGACCTCGAATGAGAGGCTTGAGTTTTTGGGGGACGCCGTTTTATCCTCTGCCGTCAGCCATATCCTTTTCAAAAGGTTTCCCGCTCTCGACGAAGGGGAACTTACGAGGCTCAGGGCGAGGCTTATAAACGGAAGGACCCTCGCCGAACTTTCGGATGAACTCGGTCTCGGGCCGCTTATGCTCCTCGGAAAGGGCGAGAAAAAAACCAAAGGGAGCGAGAACCCGTCTATACTCTCGGATGCCTTCGAGGCCCTCGTTGCCGCTATATCCCTGGACCGGGGTTACGAAGCCGCCTTTTCGTTCATAGAGAGGTTATTTAACCCGCTCTTAGAGGTGTGCCTTGAAGAGGCGGGCCACTTTGATTTCAAGCCGAGACTGCAGGAACTGGCGCAGAGATATTTCAAACAGGCCCCCCAATACAGGCTCATAAGGGAAGAAGGGCCGGCGCACAGAAAATCTTTTTCGGTCGAGGTTATGCTCGGGGGCGAGGTCCTGGGCCTCGGGGTTGCGATGAGGAAAAAGGACGCGGAACAGGTCTCGGCCAAGCAAGCGCTCGAGGTCCTCGAAAAAAGAGGCTATACCACCGGATGTTGAGAAAGGGTCTTTGAAAGAACTTTTTTCCGGCAGGCAAGAAGATGGCGCGTAAAAAACAACTCATAATCCCGATATTCATACCCTTCGGCGGTTGTCCCCACCGGTGCGTTTTCTGCAATCAGGAAGATATAACGGGCAGTTCGGCCCTCCCCGCGGAGAAAGACGTCCTGGAGACGGTTGAAAAATATCTTTCCACATGGAGGGGAGGCGGCAGGACCGAGATTGCCTTTTACGGCGGGAGTTTTACCGGGCTTGAAAGGGGAGTTCAGGAGGGGTATCTTCAAATTGCCTATGGGTTCGTCCGAAGCGGCAGGGTCTGGGGGGTGCGTATCTCAACGCGTCCCGATTATATAAGCCCGGAGACAATCGGGTTTTTAAAACGCTGCGGCGTTAAAACCGTTGAACTCGGCGTCCAGTCGTTTTCGGACGAGGTCTTAAGGGCTTCGGCCAGGGGGCATTCTTCAAAGGATACTGTTGAGGCTGTGGAAATCCTCAAAAACGCAGGTTTAAGGGTGGGCATGCAACTCATGCCCGGACTTCCCGGAGATACGGAGGGTTCAATCGTTGAAACGGCAAAAAAAACGGTAGAACTCAGGCCGGATTTTGTAAGGATATATCCAACGCTCGTAATAAGGGATACGCCTTTATACCGCATGTATCTTGAGAAGAGATACATCCCATGGGAACTCGAAGACATGGTAAGGGTATGCAATATTATCTACGGTATCTTCGTGGAGGCTGGTATTGCGGTTGCGAGGGTGGGGCTTAGGCCCTCGGAGGCGCTCCAAAGAAGCGTTGCGGCCGGCCCGTATCACCCCTCCTTCAGGCAATTGCTTCCGGCCGCCTCCTGCGGGCCGGTCGTTCCCCCTATTCCACGGTAAACGGGATGGTCTTCAGGAGCGTTCCGTCCTCACCCACTATCTCGACCCTCCATTTTCCCGTCCATGAAGGAAGGATTTTTTTTGAACTGTACGTCCTGTAGGCAGGGGATTTTATCTCAAGCGGGATTACCGCCATGAGCGTTTCCTTGTAATACCAGCGGTGCGTTACCATCTCGCCTGCCTTTGCGCCCTCGACCTTTGTGTAACAAAAAAGTTTTCCCGCAGTCGGGGAAAATTTTTCGGCGGCGCCTGAGGGCGCAAGATTGACCACAGCCTTTGAGATGGATGCCTCGACCAACGTAATTCCGGCCCCTGCCTTCGCGCAAAAAGAGATTATAAAGACAGGGATTATGCCTGCGGCTATTAAATTTTTCATACTCTTCATCCGGACGGGACTGCTGCGAAGGAGCGTCTTTTTATCAGGCGCGGGAAGCATTGTCCTGAAATCAGGATAACACCATGGTCATCGTCTGTCAATTTAGGCGCGTTTTGATTGAAAAAAAAGGCCTATTCTGTTATCATATTCCACTATGCTTCATCTTTTTCCCCTGCAGGTAAGGATAGAGAATACCAACCTCTGCAATGCCTTCTGCACGATATGCCCGCGCGAGAAACTTACGCGCCGGCGCGGCACAATGGGGGTAGACCTTTATAAAAACATCATGAGGCAACTTAAAGAGGGCGGCACAAAGGAACTGCACCTTCAGGGCTACGGGGAGCCGTTTATGGACAACACGATAATCGAGAAGATAAGGCTGGCGAAAGAGGCGGGCATCCCCTATACCTTCATGGTTACAAACGCATCGTTTCTCGATGAATCGGTTTCTCTCGAGATACTGAACTCCGGGCTCGACAAACTCAAGATAAGTTTTTACGGGTTGAACAGGGAAGAATACGAAGGCGTGCACCGGGGGTTGTCGTTCGAGGAGGTGAAGGCTAATGTGGAGAGGCTTCTTAAACTAAAAAAGAAACTCGGCAAAAAGACCCCGGTCATATCGCTTAAGTATATAGGCAGTTTACACAAGTTTCTCGTTTTTGCGCTGCGCTGGGGTTCCAGGGCGCGGGTCTCCTATGCGAGGCTGCATAATTACGGCTACGGGCGGAGGTTCAACAGGGCTCGGGTTGGCAGGAAAGACAGGACATGCCCCATAGTGGAAAGGCCGATAATGCAGGTATTGTGGGACGGGTTGGTGGTGCCCTGCTGTTACGACTTCGACGGGAGGGTCGTCCTCGGAGACCTGTCGAAGGAATCGGTCCGCGACGTATGGAACGGCGAGAGGTACAGGGGTTTCAGGGAGATGCACAGGAAAAGGGAATATGAGAAAATACCCGTTTGTTTTAACTGCGACAAGTTACGATGAACCTTAACGCCTCCAATATCCTCATAGTCAAATATTCGTCCCTCGGGGACGTGGTTAATGCGATTCCGGCAGTCGGGTTTTTAAGGAAGAGTTGCCCGAAGGCGCGCATACACTGGCTCGTCAAAAAGGAATATGAAGGTCTTCTTTCCGGCTCCCCTCTCGTAGACGAGGTTGTTCTTTACGGGGATTTTTTCGGTACGGTGAGGAAGATACGCAGCCTGAATATAGATTGCGTGGTGGACCTTCAGGGGCTCTTTAAAAGCGCCCTCATAGGGTATCTCTCGGGGGCGAAGGTGAGGGTATGTTTTCCGCATACGAGGGAGGGGAGCGCCCTCTTCTATACCCGGAGGGTCGGGCTTCCGAGAAGAGGCGTCCATGCCATCGTTGAAAATCTCTCGGTTGTAGAGGGGCTTCTGGGGAAGAAGTCTGCCGGCGGCCGCTACCCGGCAATCTCGTTAAACGGAGATACCAGGGCAAGGGTAAGGGAGATTCTTGGAGGGCGGTTTAAGGGGTTTATAGCGGTCTCCCCCACATCGAGGTGGCGGACAAAGATGTGGGGGGCCGGGAACTTCGCCCTTTTTTCAGACATGCTTATTGAGCGGATGGGCGTGGATGTGGTTTTTACGGGCGTGGGGGGGGACTCCGGGTATATTGAAGGCATAAGGGCAAAGATGAAGAATCCTTCCTTAAACCTTGCGGGCAAGACCGATATAAAGACCCTTGCCGGGGTCTTCAGTGAGGCCGGGGTCGTCGTGAGTTGCGATTCAGGGGCCATGCATCTTGCCTCTGCGACCGGGACCCCGGTAGTCGCAATATTCGGCCCCACAGACCCGTCCTACACGGGCCCATTCAACAAGAATTCTTTGGTAATCACATCGGGCGCCGACTGTGCGCCTTGCAGAAGGCGTAGCTGCGGGGGTCTGAAATGCATGGAGGGTATTACCCCCCGGATGGTCTCTGAAGGGGTAGAGAGGGTTTTATCCCGGAAAGTATGAGTATGATTAAGAGGACATTCTATGGGGCCGGTGTAACGCTTGCGCGGGGGCTCGTCTCCATCCTTGACGGTTTCGGCCTTTTCAGGTTCCCACGGGTTGTAAGGGTCGAGACGACCGACATATGCAACGCAAACTGCTCTACCTGCACCCGTGAGATTATGACAAGGTCCATGGGCACTATGGACATGGGCCTTTATAAGAAGATTGTGGATGAATGCAGCCTCCACAGGGTAAGGTACATACATCTCCATAACTTCGGAGAGCCCTTGCTCGATAAACTCCTCTTTGAAAGGATAAGTTACGCAAGGCAGAAGGGAATAGATACTAAACTCTTTTCGAATTTCTCCCTCCTCGACGAGGAGATGGCGAGAAGGGTCGTCGCCTCCGGGTTGGGGGTGATAAAGGCGAGCATAGACGGCGACTCCAAGGAGACGTTCGAGGGCATAAGGAAGGGCATAAAGTTCGATAACGTCGTGGAAAACATAGATACGCTCCTTAAGGTAAGGAAGGAACTCAATTCGAAGACCCCACTTGTCGGGCTTGTCTTCGTCGAGACCGAGAAGAACTATTCCGAAAGGGAGGGTTTTGTCAGAAGGTGGAAGGGGAAGGTCGATTCCATCCACATAAGTTCTTACCATAACTGGGGCGGAAGCCTCAACGGTAGAAGGAACCCCGAAGAGAGGGGGATGCCGTGTCTGAGGGTCTGGCAGACATTTACGGTCCTTTGGAACGGCGATGTTGCGCTTTGCTGCATGGACTATGACGGAAAGGTGCTCATCGGGAATGTAAACAGGGAAACAATCTCGGATATCTTCAACGGAGAGAAGTTGAGGGGGATACGGGAGTCTCACCTGAGGGGCGAGTTCGGAAAAATACCGATATGCCTTAAGTGCGAGGCGCGCAGGTAAAAATGGTTTTTCCCGGAGTCTTTCCGAAAATTTTAGGTTTCCCCTGCGCGGGGCGGATGAACGGGGACGCGGGGAAGTTTTTGCCGGACAAGGGATGAAACAAGGGAGGAAGAGGTCTACGAGATAAGTTTTCCCCCGAATGCTTTTTTAGACCGTTAGTTCCTTGCAAGCTTCAGCCGCCCGTCCTCCCGCCGCCTCTAAATGTTTGTAATCCTGCTTATTTTTATGGTAAATTATTACACTATGCTTAAAAGGCCTGTTATATGCATGAGAAGAAAAAGATAGAGAGGATTTTGGTTCGCGTCCCCAACTGGATAGGGGATGCGGTTATAAGCCTGCCAGCGCTTTCGGCCCTGAAAGAGGTCTTCAGCGGGGCCGGGATTACGGTCCTCGCAAAGCCGCGGGTTGCCCCGGTCTATGAGAATAACCCCGCGGTCTCAGGCATCATCGTCTATGAAAGTAACGGAATCCATGCCGGTTTCGCCGGCTTGGTGAGGCTTTCAAGAGAGTTGAAGGGGAAATGTTTCCAGATTGCCGTCCTATTCCAGAACGCCTTCGAGGCCGCGTTCCTCGCTTTCCTTGCGCGAGTCCCCGAGAGGGTCGGATACGCAAGGGATTTAAGGACCCCCTTACTTACAAGGCCAATCCCTCTTACCGGGGATATACTTAAAAAACACCAGGTCTTTTATTATCTTAACATAATAAAAGAACTCGGGGGGGATGTCCCCCTGGAAAGACCCGTCCCGCGGATATACGTTAAAGAGGGTGAGCCGTACTCTACGGATAAGTTTATCCCGGAAAAAGGGTTTACAAAGGAGGGGGAGTTTTTTTACGGCGTTGCGCCCGGCGCAAGCTACGGACAGGCAAAGCGATGGAAAGTGGAGGGGTTTAAGGAGGTCATAGGGAAAATCTCAAAAGACCTTGGCGGGGTTCCGGTCATATTCGGAGGAGGCGGCGATTGCGAGGCCGCAGAGGCCCTCTCTAAAAGCCTCCTCTCCGTCAGGCACATAAACCTTGCCGGCAAGACTACCCTTCGGGAGTTTATAGCGCTTTGCGCGCGGATGAGGTTTTTTATAACGAATGATTCGGGCCCGATGCACGTTGCCGCCGCCCTCGGGGTCCCGACCGTCGGAATATTCGGCTCCACCGAACCCGCCCTCACCGGGCCCCTCGGAACCAAGGCCACGGTTGTAAGGAAGAAGGTGGAATGCAGCCCCTGCTTTAAAAGGGAGTGCCCTTACGGCCATTATAAGTGCATGAACGGGATAAGTTCCGAAGACGTGTATGCGCGCCTTCAGGCGATGCTCGCGGGGGTTTTTTAGAAGGCCGGCCCCGGCCCACCCCGCGGGCTGGCGCCCACCCGAAGGGTGGGTTGCCCCGAAAAGGTTTTTTTGGAGGGCCTTCTTACGGGGAACCCATCCAAAGGTTGTGTCGGGTTCTCTTGAGATTTCTCCGATTTAAAAAATGGCGCAGGCGGTTGTATTTTTAGACAGGGACGGGACGATAAACGAGGATTTCGGTTATATCGGGAATCCTGAAGACGTTATCCTCTTTGACGGCGCGGCCTCTGCCATAAAAAGGCTTAACAGCCGCGGCATAAAGGTCATCGTCGTGACAAACCAGTCCGGGGTGGGGAGGGGATATTTCTCCAGAGAGGCCCTCGACGGCGTAAACTTAAGGCTAAAGGAACTTTTGCGCCTTGAGGGGGCTTCTATAGACGGGATATACTCATGCCCGCACCTGCCTGAAGAGGGGTGTTCGTGCAGAAAGCCCGGGACCGGCCTTGTTGAGAGGGCGGTGACGGAGCACACACTCGCAGGGGCGCGTTCTTATGTCGTGGGCGACAAGGCCTGCGATATGGAACTCGCCGCAAAGGTCGGCGCAAGGGGGGTGCTCGTTTTGACCGGCCATGGCCACGGTGAACTCGAAAAACTTGCGTGTCAGATTGATTTCCTGGCCGATGACCTTAAGAGCGCGGTTGAGTGGATAATGGATGATATGGAAAAGGAAAAGCCCCTTAACGCAAAGACTTTGAGATAAAAGGGGGGGGAAGTCTGTTAGGGAATCTCTGAAAAAGTATCTTGAGAGAACCCGACACAACCTTTGGATGGGTTCCCCGTAAAAAGCTTCTCTCAAACTCTTTCCAAAAACTTTCAGTTCTGGTGGGCACAGCCCACTCTAAAAGTCTTTGAAGGGGGCAGGGCTCCCATTGCTGCGCAGCAATTGCAATGGGAAGCGGGGAACTTTCTACAGAAAGTTTCCCCCAAAAATGCTTTTTTCAGAGATTCCTTAGACAATCGCGGGGAAGAGCCGGGGTCGCACCCGGAGGTTCCCCGCTTCGTTAGCGGCAGGGTTTTAAAAAAGAGTTTCCCTCTGGCAAGGAGGTTCCGTGCAGGAGTCGGTTTCGGTAATAATACCGGTATATAACGAAGAGGAGAGCCTGTCGCATCTTTATAAGAAACTTAAAGATGCCCTCGACGGCCTTAAAAGGCCGTATGAAATCGTTTTTGTGGACGACGGCAGCTCGGATTCGACTTTAGAGATACTCGAGGAGATGCAGAAAAAAGACGAAAAGGTCGTGGCCGTATCCTTCAGGAAGAACTTCGGGCAGACTGCGGCGATGGCCGCGGGGTTCGCTTATTCGAAGGGGGATATCATCATAACGATGGATGCGGATTTGCAGAACGACCCCGACGACATACCGCTTCTCCTGGAGAAGATAAAAGACCATGACGTCGTAAGCGGCTGGAGGAAGGAAAGGAAGGACCCTTTTCTGTCGAGGAGACTGCCCTCCGTTATTGCCAACTGGCTCATATCCACCGTAACGGGAGTCAAACTCCATGACTACGGCTGCACGCTCAAGGCATACAGAAAAGAGGTCGTCAAGAATATAAAACTCTACGGTGAGATGCACCGCTTTATACCCGCGATTGCGTCCTGGGTGGGCGCCAGGACAACGGAGGTCGAGACCCATCACTACCCGAGGCTGTACGGAAAATCCAAGTACGGGATATCGAGGACGATAAGGGTAATACTCGACCTCATAACCGTAAAGTTCCTCCAGAGTTTCTCTACGCGTCCCATCCACGCATTCGGCCCTCCGGGGCTTTTGATGGAAGGTGTGGGTTTCCTTATGGCGTTTTACCTCATATTTGAAAAATTTATATTGGGGAAGTCTATCGGAGGCAGGCCCATGCTTTTTCTCTCCGTACTCCTCATCATACTCGGGGTCCAGTTGATTGTTATGGGGCTCCTGGGAGAGATGCTCGCGCGGGTCTACCATGAATCCCAGGGCAAGCCCATATACGTTGTAAAAAAAGTGCTCGGCAGCCATGGGGAATCTCAGTGAGAACCCCGCGGGATTTTTTGTAAGAAGGGTTTTTCCCTCCGGGAACTTCCGGACAAGAGAGACCTGGGTTTTCCGAAGGGGTTTGAGGCACTCCCCGGCCTTCGCGCGGGAAGGTTTTTCTCGAAAAAAGGCGGATGATGAAGAGATGGGGTATGACGGTATTGAAGATTACGGTGAGCGCAACGCTCCTCTTCGTCCTCTTCGGACGGGTGGATACGGGCGAGTTCCTCAAAATGGTTTCTTCGGCAAACCCTCTCCCGATAATCTTTGCGGCCGCGGTCTACGGCGCGGCCCAGTGCCTTTCAGCCTATCGCTGGTCGACGATACTCAAGGACGACGTCGAGGTGAAGTACGGGACCCTTCTTTCGATGTATTTTATAGGGATGTTCTTCAATAACTTCCTTCCGACGGCGGTGGGGGGGGATTTCATAAAGGGTTATTATCTCTACAGGAAGACCGGGAAAGGGGATGTGGCGTCCGCATCGATACTCATGGACAGGTATTCGGGTTTCGTCGCGCTCATGACAATAACCCTTGCCTCGCTGCTCGCCGGATGGAGGCTTGTCTACGGCATCGGAGGGGCAGCGCTTATTTCGGTATTCCTCATCCTCATAGGGGGTTTTATCGGGGCGAGTTTCTTCCTCTGGTTTGAGGGCCTCCATGGATGGTTTACGGATATGATGGGCAAGGTCCGTCTCTTCGGCCTCAATAGAAAGTTGGATACCTTCTACAGGGTCTTCATGGGTTATAAGAAGAGGAAAGATGTGCTTCTTAAGACACTCCTCTTTTCCTTTGCGATACAGACCGGCGTTATAATATGCTATTTTGCGGTCGGAAGGGGTATCGGTATGAGCATATCCATCGGCTGGTTTTTCCTCTTCATACCCCTTGCCACCTCAAGCGCTATGATTCCGCTTTCCCTCTCGGGGCTGGGCATAAGGGAGGGGGTGCTGGTGTTTCTCTTTACAAGGGCCGGGGCTACCAAAGAGGAGGCGCTTTCGATGGGGATTGTCTTTTTTATAGTCATTTTATTTATCAGTATGGCCGGCGCCTTTGAATATGTAAGGAGCGGCATAAGAAAAGAAGGAATTACCGTTGCCGGCGGAACTTACGGCAATTAGCAGAACCAGATTCTGCGGGAGGCTTTTATGGCGATAGACGAGGAACTCCTTTCCATTCTCGTATGCCCTGTCTGCAAGGGCGGGGTGAGATTGAGCGGCGACAAGTCAGGCATTGTATGCGGCAGGTGCAGGCTGGTCTTTCCTATCAAGGACGGCATCCCCGTGATGATAATGGAGGAGGCAAAGGGGCTCGGCAAGTAGCGAAGGAGGACCCCGGGCATGGCACAAGGTGGACTTCTTAGTTTATATAGGGTTCAGGACGTTCGTATGGTTCATAAACCGCCTCCCCTTGAATCTGGCCCTCACGCTCGGCGCAATGGCCGGGGCAGTTGCGTTCAGGCTTTACGGCCGGAGGAGGAGGATGGTGGTGGATAATATCATGAGGGCGTTCGGCGGGCAATTCTCCGAGGAAGAGGCGTTTTCCGTTGCGAGGTCGTTTTACAGGAAGATGGGGTTATCCATCGTAGAGTTTGCGAGGTCTGAAAGGAATGAAAAAGGTTACATCGAAGGGAACGTGAGTTTCGAGGGGCTTGAGAATATAGTCGCGGCGCTTAAAGGCGGGAAGGGTGTTGTCCTTCTGGGCGCGCATCTGGGGAACTGGGAACTCTTGAGCGCGTCCCTCTCTTCGAAGGGATACGCCATGAGCATTGTGGCAAGACCCCTCGATAACCCCTATATCGATTCCTACGCCGCAAGGGCTCGGACGGTTTTCGGCAATAAGGTTATAGACAAGAAGAGGGCGTTGAGGAAGATGATGGAGGTATTGAAGGATAACGGGATACTCGGGATACTCCTCGACCAGAGGTCTGGCAGAAAAGAAAGCGTCGTTGTGGATTTCTTCGATATCCCGGCCCGGGCGAGCAAGGGCCTCGCAGCTATCGTTATGAAGACCCATTCCGCGGTCCTGCCCACATTCATACACAGGGAGGGTCTTTCAAAACACCGGGTCATAGTCAAGGGGCCGATAGATGTGGTCTCAACCGGCGACAAGGATGCCGACATAAAGGAGAATACCCAGCGGTTTACGGGCGCCATAGAGGGGTTTATAAGGAAGCACCCGGAGGAGTGGTTCTGGTTCCATTCGAGGTGGGAGAAGCGTAAAAAGGGGTTATAGCATGGCTTGCATGGAAAAAGAGGCGGTCTTCAGATGGAGCGTTTTTAACGCCCACCGCAGGGCAATAAGGCAGTCTTACCCCTCGGTCTATAATATCAGGATAAGGAAAAAACTTTTAGACGTCATCATGGAAGAACTGAAGGGGAACGAATCGATACTCGACGTGGGCGCTTCGACGAGGAGCATGGGGGAGAAGGTGGGCAAGAGATTCCCCTCCGTAACCTACAGGACCATGGACATAGACACATCGTCCACCCACGACTACCACAGCCTCGATGTGATAATGGAGAGATTCGACATGGTGGTCCTTTCCGAGGTGGTTGAGCTCCTCGTGTTCAGGGAAGGCATCGGGCTGATAAAAAAAATAAAGGGTCTCCTCCCTGCCGGAGGGAAACTTGTGGTCTCCACCCCCAACGTCCACCATCCGAACCGGTTTTTCGACCCGGACCATAAGACCCCTTACCGCTACGACGATATGGCCGGGGCGCTTTTGTGGGCGGGGTTCGACGTGGAAAAAATTTACCGCATCTATAACGACGGCTTCATAAAGCGCCTTATAAGGCTCTATGTGATGGCGCCCGTCCACAGGTACTTCGACGTGGACTTTGCGAAATCCGTTGTAGTGGTCGCTCTTAAAAGATGAAGGTGGCGCTTGTAGGCAGGGGTTTTTCTTTATCGCGGGGAGGGGCCGAGAGGGTTGCGGTCGAGATTGCAAGGGCGCTTAAAGAGGCGGGCTGTAAGGTTGATGTCTACGTCGCCCGCGCCGGGGATGGGGGGCCGGGGGGGGTTAAGGTAACGACGGTGCCGACGGCCGGGGCCTTTTCCGCCCTAAGGCTTTTAAGCTTTAACCGGAACATAAGAGACATCCTTCTTAGAGAACGGTATGACTGCGTCCTCGGCCTCACACAATTTTTTCCCCTCGATATCTACAGGGCGGGCGGAGGGGTCTATGCGCACTGGATGCGGCTTCGGTACAAAAACCCCGCGGCGCGTCTCTTTAAATACATAACCTCGCCGGTGCACCTTGTCATGCGCTGGCTCGAAAAAAAGATAATGGAACCCGGAAACCACCGTCTGATAATCGCCAATTCGATGCTCGTCAAGGGGCATCTTATGGAATGTTTCGGCCTGACGGAGGATTACGTGCGCGTTGTTTATAACGGCGTTGACCATGGGCTCTTTAATCCGGGGCTTAAAAGGTACAGGGAGGACGTAAGAAGAAGGTTCGGCATACCGCGGGATAGTCATGTTGCGCTCTTTGTCTCAAACAACTGGAAGAGGAAGGGTCTCGAGACGCTGATAAACGCCCTCGCGGGCGTTCCGTCCACGACCGCCGTGGTTATCGGGAGGGGGAATAAGAAAAGGTTTTTAAGGCTTGCGCAGAGACGCGGGGTCAGAGAAGGCGCGCTTATCTTTGCCGGCCCGACGGAAAACGTCGAGAGGTTTTACGGGGCCGCGGATTTTTTTGTCCTCCCGACCCGGTACGACCCCTGCAGCAACGTCTGCATGGAGGCGATGGCGAGCGGGCTGCCCGTTATCACAACCCGCGCCAACGGCGCTTCGGAATTCATCGTTGAGGGGGAAAACGGTTATCTCCTGAGGGAGTGGGACGACCATGCCGCCCTCGCCCGGCTCTTCAGTGTCTTGAGGGACGGACCCGCAAGGGAGGCGATGGGTAAAAAGGCCCATGAAAAGATGAGGGGTTTTACGTGGGAGAGGACCACGCAAGAAACACTCGCGCTCTGCGAGGCCCTTCTTAAGGGGAAGGAAAAACGTGAAGATAGCCTTTCTTACGACCCGCACTGAAAAACCGAGCGCAAGGTTGAGGTTCCTGCAATACATTCCGTATCTTGAGAAGGAAGGGTTTTCAATCGAGGTTATGACTATCCCGCGGGGGTTCATGGAGAGGATGCGTTTTTTCAAAACCCTCTCCGCATTCGATACCGTTTTTCTCCAGAAAAGACTCTTCGGTTTTATTGACTGGAGGCTATTGAGAGGCGCGGCCAAGAAGATAGTCTATGACTTCGACGACGCCGTGATGTTTAACGATTCGGCGAAGGGAAATCCGGAATCCTCCGTCCGGATGAAGAGGTTTAAAAGGACGGTCGAGGAGTCCGATGCCGTTATAGCCGGCAACCGGTACCTTATGGAGTGGGGGCTTAAGCACAACGGGAACACCTTTCTCGTGCCGACGGCCGTAGACACGGAAAGATACCGGGAGAAAAAAGGAAAACATGAAGACTCATGCGTAACGCTCGGCTGGATAGGCAGCGGTTCTACACTTTTTTATCTTGAGAGGATGAGGGCCACGTTCGACGAACTGTTTGAAAGGCGCCCCAACACACGCCTTAAGATAGTCGCGGACAGGTTCTTCGAGTGCGGGAGGATGCCCGTTGTCAAAAAAAGGTGGAATTACGGGGAGGAGGCGGAGGACCTCGGAAGTTTCGATATCGGGCTCATGCCGCTCTCCGACGATGTGTGGGCGAGGGGCAAATGCGGATTTAAACTCCTGCAGTACATGGCGGCCGGGGTTGCGTCCGTGGCGTCCGCGGTCGGCGTGAATAAGGAGATAATAAGCCACGGCGCTAACGGTTTCCTCGCCGGAAAGGATTCCGAGTGGCTTAAACATCTCTCCGAACTCGTTTCCGACCGCGCGTTAAGGGATAGGTTCGGGGAGGAAGCCCGTAAAACGGTATATGAACGGTATTCGACGGCGGTAAATGCGCCGAAGGTTAAGGCTGTGCTCGTGGGCGCGGTAGAGGCTGGTTTATGGATATCTCCGTAATAATCGTCAACTGGAATACGAAGGATATTCTCTTGAGATGCCTTGAATCCGTCTTCTCGACTGTCAATTGTCTTTCCTCCGAGGTGTGGGTGGTTGACAACGGCTCTACCGACGGAAGCCAGGCCGAGGTAAGGAGGCGTTTCCCGGAAGTGAAACTTATAGAGAATGGCGCGAACCTCGGCTTTGCGAGGGCCAATAACCGTGCGTTAGAGCGGATGGCCGGAAGGTATGCCGTGCTTTTGAACAGCGATGCCCGGCTTACGCAAGGGGCGCTCGAGGCAATCGTTGAGTTTATGGACGGCAACGCTGGAGTGGGTGTCTGCGGGCCGCAACTTTTGAACGAGGACGGGACGTTGCAGAATTCCATAGCGAATATCCCCACCCTCGCAACCGAGCTTTTGAATAAAAGCTTATTGCGCCGGCTCTTCCCGGGGAAATACCCCGGCAAGGAAAAGAGGATAAAGGGGCCTCTCGAGGTCGAATCCGTAATAGGCGCATGCATGGTGGTGAGGAAGAAGGCTATCGATGGGGTTAGGGGGGCCGGGGGGGTCGGGCTGCTTGACGAGGACTTTTTCTTTTTCCTCGAGGAGACCGACTGGTGTATGAGGATGAGGCATGAGGGGTGGAAGGTCTTTTTCTACCCTCTTTCGCGCGTATACCATCTTCAGGGCGCGTCGGCAAAGAAGGTTAACCATAGGGCGAGGGTCGAATACTGGAGGTCGCGTTATACGTTTTTCAGAAAGCACGGGAGCATCCCGGCGAGAATGGTTTTGAGGGCCGGGCTTTTTATAAGGCTCCTCGCGGGCTTTCTCGGCAGCGTCCTCCATAACGTCTTTACCCTGTTCATGTCTGACAAGGCGAGGAGACGGCTG
>JACRCB010000006.1 GCA_016219165.1 Deltaproteobacteria bacterium
ATGGCGGCCTCCCTGCATTCTGAATTGTTTGCGAGTCCGAGGTAGTCGTTTGAGGAAAGACAAAGGACGTCTTTGCCCTTTATCCTCACCCGCGGGCCAGTTGGGCTCTCGATAAGGGTAAGAGAGCGTTTGAGGCCGTGCCTCTCAAGTTCCGTCAGTGTCTTATGTATCGCCCGTTCCATCGGATAAATGGTTTTAAGTAACCTCTGAAAAATTATCTTGAGAGAACCTTTTTATAAAAAGGTTCTCTCAATCTCTCTCCAAAAATTTTCAGTTCTGGTGGGCACAGCCCACCCTAAAAGTCTTTGGAGGGGGTCTGGGGGAAACTTTCTACAGAAAGATTCCCCCAGAAATACAATTTTTCAGAGCTTCCTTGAAGTTTTCGTGAAGATTCGGGGAAGCCATTTTTACGAAAAGGTTTTTCTCATCGATGCGCCCCGCGGCTTAAGCCCAAGGTCGCTTAGCATCACGAGGTCCTTCTCCGGGTCTCTTCCCTTCGTCGTCAGGTAATTGCCGACCATCATGCCGTTTGCGCCGGCGGCGAATATAAGGGGCTGAAGCTCTCTCAGGTTTACCTCCCTTCCGCCGCATATTATGATGTCTTTTTCAGGCAGCATGAATCTAAAGAGCGCTATTATCTTGAGGCATTCAAGGGGGGTGAGGAAGGCTGCGCCCTCGAGCGGGGTGCCGGGCCTTGGGTTTAAGAAGTTTATTGGCACAGAATCCACGTCGAGTTCCCTGAGCGTCAATGCGAGTTCTATCCTATCCTCCCAACTTTCGCCGAGCCCGAATATGCCGCCCGAGCAGGTATAGAAGCCGAGTCTTTTCGCCGTTTTTACTGTTTGAACGTCCTTTTCATATTCATGGGTGGAGCAGACCCTGGGGAAAAAACCACGGGAGGTTTCGAGGTTGTGGTGATAACTCTGAAGCCCCGCCTCTTTTAGCCTCTTCATGGAGGCGCGGCCCAGTATCCCGAGGGAGGCGCACCTTTCAAGACTGGATTTTTCCTTCATTGATTTAAGCGCCGAGGACAGGGTAGATATGTCCCTTTCCTTTTCTATCCCGGTCCCGCTCGCCACGATGGAGAATTCACGGGCCCCCGACCCTTCGGCATTCATGGCGCTCTCTACAATACCGTGCGGGCCTATCATTGGGTAGGTCTGCACGCCGGTATCGTATCTGACGGATTGAGAGCAGAACGCGCAGTCTTCTTTGCACAGCCCGCTCTTTGCGTTCACTATCGCGCAGAGGTTTACCTCCATGCCCTTGAAATGCCGCCTTACCCTATCTGAATGGGGCAGTATCTCGAATATGCGGCCCTGGGGGATTGCGCAGAACTCTTGACCTTGTTTCAGACTCATCCCCGCGCCGGAAAGCGCTTTTTTTTCGGCCTTCTCAAGTATTTCACCGAGGTTCTTCATCGAAGAACTGGATAACATGGAAAGGGGAGATTGTCAACCGTTAATAATAAGCCGGTTGACAATCGGAATATTGAGATTTCTCATTGCGGGGGGATGGGCCATTCTGTTAACCTATGCGCATGGTGACGCCTCCGGGAGGTCTTTAATGAAGAAATTCATGATAATCCATCTATCGGCAATCGCGGTATACATCGCATTAACCGCTCCTGCATCCGCCTGCGATTTTTGCCTCTTATCGCAGGGCATATCTCCTCTGGATACATCGGGGGGGAGTGGTATAAGGGTGAGCGAGCGGTATACGCTGCTTGACAGGGCATACCGCGGGCGAGAGAGGATACCTAATCCCGGCGCCAGAGAGGAATACTGGACAACCGAGTTCACGGGTTTTTTCGCGGTCACGGACGACCTTACGCTCCTCTTCGCAGTCCCCTTAAGGAAGACGGCAATGGACGGCGAACTCAACGTGACCGGCGGCACGCCCGTGGTGGACCCGGTGAAGGGCGGCGTGTCCGGGGCAGGGGATGCAATGGCACTTGGCCGCTATACGTTTTTTAAAATACACACGATAGACACAACTGTAACGGCGGCCGGAATTTTCGGGATGAAGTTTCCTACGGGAAAGACCGATGCGAAGGCGCTTGGCGGAACCGAGTATCTCGACAGCCACCTCCAGCCGGGCACGGGTTCAACGGATTTCCTCCTCGGCCTTTCTTTAAGCCGCGCCGCGGGGAAGTTCTCGCTCTCCGCAAATACCCTCGGCGTAATTACCACCGCGGGGGAGACGGGGGATGCAAGCCATCAATTCGGGAACGCCCTCAACTACGACCTTACGGGAAGGTACAGGGTTTATCCGGGGGTTATTTCTTCCGGTCCGCGGGTCTTTCTTGCCCTCGGCCTCAACGGAGAATTGAGGGCAAGGGAAGAGGAGGATGGCATCGAGGTTAAAGATTCCGGAGGCCATACGGTATATATAACCCCGGGAGTCCAACTTGCGGCGTCGTCCCGCTGGCAGGCCGAATTCTCATATCAGCGCCCGGTCTACCACAATCTCCACGGAACGCAGATGGGAGAGACTGGGAAGGCGGTTGCCGCGGTTACATATCTGTTTTAGAGGGGTGCCTTATGGCGAAACTTTCGCCGTTTTTCTTTGTATGCGTTCTAATCGTTTTATCTCTGCCAGCATACGCCGTGGACAGGAAATATTTCGACGGCGCGGGGTTGCAGAGATTAAATGAGGAGCCTCCCCATTTTACCCTTTCCGGAGGGAGCGGCAAAGAGGTAAGCCTTGAGGATTTCAAGGGGAAGGTGGTTATACTGCATTTTTGGGCGACGTGGTGCAAGCCTTGCAGGGTCGAGTTCCCTCTGTTAGAGAGGCTCTGGCAGGAGATAAAGGGAAAAGATGTTATTCTCCTTCCAATCTCCATAGATGAAAATGCAAAAAGGGAGGGGGTGGAGGCGTTTGCAAAGACCCTCGGCGCAAGTTTTCCCGTGTATCTTGCAAGGGAGGGAGATATAACGCCGAGGTACTGGACATGGGGCGTTCCGGAGACGTACTTAATCGACAGGAAAGGGCGTGTGCAAGCGAGGGCGGTCGGGGCGAAGGATTGGGGGGAGAAGGGCATAAGGGAACTTATAAACGCCTTGCTGGAAGAAAGGTAGTCTCTCGCCAGCCTCGGCGGGATATAGAGTTCCATTTCTAATTTTTTCCCCTGACCTTCCTCTTTAATAAACCCCTTACACCCTCTATCCTGTCTATGAAAAGTATGCCGTCGAGGTGGTCTATTTCGTGCTGGAGGGCCACGGAAAGAAGCCCTGAGGATTCTATGGCGACCGGTTCCCCTTTGAAGTCAAGCCCCCTTACGGTGATTCTCTCTTTTCTTTTTATATCCGCCAGGTATTGCGGTATGGAGAGGCAACCCTCCCTGACGGTCTTAAGCCCCGAGGATTCCGTAATCACGGGGTTTGCGAGCACAATCAGCCCATGCCCCGGGTTTTCAGGAGTCCTATCTACGGCGACGATGCGTTTCAAAACCCCGACCTGCACCGCGGCCAGCCCCACGCCCTTCGATGAGCGCATGGTATCTATCAGGTCGTTGATAAGGGCCCTCTCCTCTTCCCGGATGGATTCTATATCATGAGATTTTTCTCTGAGGACCGGGTCGGGATATTGTAATATCTTCAGTACGGGCATGCGATGGGATTACGGCGTCTGGACGGTGTCAAAGCGATTCATACGTTTCAACCGGTTTCATTTCAATCTTTACGCCGAGTCCCTTTGAGAGGGTTTTAAGCGCGGCTGCGATTGTTTTTTCGTCTGCATCCCCGGGCACGAACACCTCTATAAGCATTATATAAGCGTCTTTCCCTTCGCCGTGTATTACCTTCGTGGAAAGGTCGGTTATATTCACGTTCCATTTCGCGAGCAAACAGGCTGTCTTATGGACTATCCCCGGTTTGTCGTATCCCGAGACGGTTACGAGGTGGGTGGAGTGCGGGGCCTTCTCAGGCGATTCCTTCCCTATCTCCTTGGTGTGTATCGTGAGGGCTAATTCCTCCCCGGCCCGTTTAAGCCCCTGTTCGAGCGAATCCTTATCCATCTCTTCCGGCGCCGACATTATGAGGATGATTGCGAACTCATCCTCGAGGATTGTCATCGTCGAGTCCTCTATGTTGCAGCCGTGCTCATAGAGGACCTTTGCCACCCCGGCCACGATTCCGGGCCTGTCTTTGCCTATGGCCGTGAGGGAAATCCTTTTCATTGTTTTTTCCTTGCGGCTTTTATGCGCTCCGAAATCGTTTTTTCATAGCCCCGCCCGGACGGGGCATAGTAGGTCCTGCCTTTGAGTTCCTCCGGCAGGTAGTCCTGAGAGACCTTCGCGTCCTTATAGTTATGGGGATATTTGTAATCCCTCCCGTAGCCGAGTTTCTTCATGAGTCCGGTCGGGGCATTCCTTAAATGGAGAGGCACCGGCAGGGCGCCTTTCTCCACGACGTCTTCCTTCGCGTTAAGGTATGCCGAGTAGGAGGCATTCGATTTTTCCGCGCAGGCAAGGTAGGTTACGCCCTGCGCAAGGGGAATCCACCCCTCGGGCATCCCCACAAAGTCAACGGCCTCCTTGACAGCCACTGCAACCGAAATAGCCGCGGGGTCGGCGTTCCCTATGTCTTCGGAAGCGAATATCACCATGCGTCTTGCTATGAACAGAGGGTCTTCCCCGGCCTCGACCATCCTCGCAAGCCAGTAGAGCGCCCCGTCGGGGTCGCTTCCCCTCATGCTCTTTATGAACGCGGATATGACGTTATAGTGCTCCTCGGCCCCCTTGTCATAGAGGAGGGATTTTTTCTGCATGGCCTCTTTTGCGATGTCGAGGGTTATGCTCCGCCTTCCGTCCTTATCCTGCGGCGTTATCATGGAGGAGTTCTCCAGGGTATTAAGGGCCTCTCTGGCGTCGCCGTGCGAGAATCCCGCGACAAAACCGGCGGCGTCTTCACTTATTTCTATCCCGAGGCCCCCGAGCCCCTTTTCTTTGTCGAGGAGGGCCCTTTCGAGAATTTTTTTTATCTCCTCCTCTGTGAGCGCATTGAGCGTCAGGACCTTGCATCTTGAAAGGAGGGGGGAGACGACCTCGAAGGAGGGGTTCTCGGTCGTTGCGCCTATAAGGGTTATTGTCCCGTCTTCCACGTGGTGGAGGAATGCGTCCTGCTGGGTTTTATTGAACCGGTGGATTTCATCCACAAAGAGGATTGTCCTTTTCCCGAGTTTCAAGTTCGTCTTCGCCCGCGCCACCACCTCCCTTATCTCTTTGACCCCGGAGGTGACCGCCGAGAACGCCGCGAAGTCTTTGTGCGCCGCCTGCGCGATTATCCTGGCGAGGGTAGTTTTGCCGCACCCGGGCGGGCCCCACAGGATAAGGGAAGGCACCTCCCCTTTTTCTACGGCGCTTCTCAAGAATTTTCCCTTGCCGAGGAGATGCCCCTGTCCGGAAAACTCGGCTATGGTCTTGGGCCTCATCCTTTCGGCAAGGGGCGAGGGGGGCGCGACTTCGGATTTTTCTCTTTCAAAGAGTTCCATGATGAAATATTACAACAGAACGGCAAGAAATGTCCATATCCGCCAAGGGATGAATCCCTTGACTCAATTATAAAGGATAGACGCCGTTGAAAAATTAGACACCATCGCAGGTCTTTTAGATTGAGTGC
>JACRCB010000008.1 GCA_016219165.1 Deltaproteobacteria bacterium
GGACGGCCCCGAAAGGATACAGGAACTCATGCAACTGGGGGTGGAGTTCACGAAGAGGCTCGAAGAGGGAAGCCTCGACCTCGACCTCGGAAAAGAGGGCGGGCACTCGAGAAGAAGGATAGTCCACGCGGGCGATATGACCGGCCATGAGATGGAGGAGGCGCTTCTCAGGGCGATAGACGCCGATAAAAACATAAAAGTCTATGAACATCACATAGCGGTAGACCTCATAACGCATTCGAAGTTCGTCATGGAAAAGAAACCAGACGGCGACACGGTCTGGGGCGCGTACGTCCTCGACAAAAAAACCGGCGGGATACACACGTTCCTTTCGAGGGCGACGGTGCTTGCCACAGGCGGGGCCGGCAAGGTCTATCTCTACACCTCTAACCCGGACGTCGCCTCCGGCGACGGCATAGCCATGGCGTACCGCGCGGGCGCGGAGGTAGCCGGCATGGAATTCATACAGTTCCACCCGACATGCCTTTTCCACCCGCAGGCGAAAAGGTTTCTCATCTCGGAGGCGTTGAGGGGCGAAGGCGCCGTATTGAAACTTAAAGACGGCGCCCCGTTCATGAAAAATTACCACCCCGACGGAGACCTCGCCCCAAGAGACGTCGTGGCGAGGGCGATAGATTCCGAACTCAAAAAAAGGGGCGATGAGTTCGTATACCTCGACATAAGCCAAAGGGACGCGGACTTTGTAAGGAAAAGGTTCCCTAATATCCACAAAACCTGCCTTGAGTTCGGTTTCGACATCACAAAAGAGCCGATACCGGTGGTGCCGGCCGCGCATTACGTATGCGGAGGCGTCAAGGCCGACATTGACGGCAGGACCACGTTAGTCAGACTCTATGCAATAGGGGAAAACTCCTCCAGCGGGCTTCACGGCGCAAACCGCCTCGCCTCGAACTCGCTTCTTGAGTCTCTGGTATTCGCAAGGCGGGCCGCCATACATGCGGCCAAATTGGTAAGAAGAGATAACGAGCCTATACCCGGCGTGCCACGCTGGCAGACGGGAGGCGCGGTAAGAAGCGATGAAATGGTCGTCATACGCCAGAACTGGGACGAGATAAGAAGGCTCATGTGGAACTACGTCGGCATCGTAAGGTCGGATAAAAGGCTGGAGAGGGCAAAAAGAAGGATAGACCTCCTCTTAAACGAGATAAACGAATACTACTGGAATTTTACGGTGACATCGGACCTTATTGAACTGAGGAACATTGCAACCGTCGCCGACCTCATAATCCGCTCCGCCATGCTCAGGAAAGAAAGCCGGGGGCTCCACTACACAATCGACTACCCTGAGAAAAACGACTCGGAGTTCAAAAAGGATACCATCCTTAAAAAAACTCCGGAAGGTTGTTAAGAGGAGGTCATTGCGCCGGAAACTTCGGGGTACCCGTCCGCGGGCACCTCTAAAGAGGCGGGATTGCGCCCCCCGCATTCCGTTCAAAGCCAACGTGTCAAAAGTGGTGCCGTGCGTTATCTTAAGGAAGGCGCGGCGGCGCCGGGCGGGATATAGAACTTTATCGTGAAGGTCGTGCCCTTCCCTCTTTCGCTCTCCACCTCTATGGTCCCCATGTGGTCCTGTATTATCCTGTAGGTTATAGCAAGCCCAAGCCCCGCCCCTGTCATCTTGGATGTGTGGAAAGGATGGAATACCTTTTTTAAAACTTCCTCGTCCATGCCGCTTCCGGTATCATGGATGGATACAATGAGGGTATTATCCTGGGCCGGGAGGGTGGAGACCGTTATCTCCCCTTCTTTCTCTATTGCGTCCACCGAGTTCTGGAGGATGTTCAATATGGCGACCTTAAGGTTCGTTTTGTCCATATTCAACTCCGGCGGGTCCGGCATGAGGTCTGTCTTTATGGTTATGGATTTTCCACCCGTCAAGGTCTTTACCTCGGCAACCGCATCATTAAGCACGCCGTTTATGCCGCCCGGGGAGAGTCTCGAGACGAGTATCCCCTTGTACTCGTCTATCCTCTGCATCATCCTCTCCATCCTCAGGACCGCCTTTGTTATCACATCGGCATAACGTTTGTGTTCCTCGTCCGTTTCGTGTTCAAACAGGCGCCTTGCCATCCCGCCTATCGTTGTGAGGGGGTTTCGTATCTCATGGGCGATACCGTCGACCATCTCTCCCAACGCGGCCATCTTTTCCGTCTCGTTTAATTTCGACTGCAGCGCCCGCATCCGAAGGAGCGACTTAACCCTCGCCGAAACCTCAACGAGGCTGTAAGGCTTTACTATGTAATCCTCCGCTCCGAGTTCGAGCCCCGTCACCTTGTCCTCAAGCTCCCCGCGCGCCGTGAGCATAACAACCGGGATGTAGCGTGTCTCCTCCGTTGACTTAAGGCGCCTGCACGCCTCGTACCCGTCCATGACCGGCATCATCACGTCCAATAAAATAAGGTCGGGATGGGAAGATGCGACCTTCTTCAGCGCCTCGAGGCCGTTCCTTGCGGTCTCCGCCTCGTAGCCGTCCGCCTCCATCTTGGTTGAAAGGAGTATGAGGCTGTTCTCGTTATCATCTACGATGAGTATCCTTGGTTTCATCGGTGTATTCCTTAAGGAGACTCTGATTAATTCCTTTGAGAGAAACTTTTTATAAAAAGTTTCTCTCAAACTCTCTTCAAAAATTTTCAGTTACTATAGGTGGCTGCCCCACCCTAACCGAAAAACCATATGAATTTATTGACAAAAATAAGCGGGTGGGACAGCCACCTATAAC